>JAJTBK010000339.1 GCA_021286965.1 Comamonadaceae bacterium
TAGCGTGCTCGGCAGCGCGGCGTTTTCGCTCCTCCTCCGCAGCAGCCAATGCTACGAGCCGAGCGTGCCACTCTGGCGAGTAGTCTGACGGCGGGTCTTCGGCAAGCTGGCGCTTAATTGCGAACCACACGGCAGCGTCGCTCGTACCTCGGGCAAAATAGCGTTTGCCTGGTCGGTCGGGGGCGTCTAAATAAGGGACATTCAGTTCAGCGGAAAAATCTCTCCCGCCCCCGCTGATTTTCACAGTTCGCCCACGACTGATTTGCCGGTGCACTGTCATACCGGCACTCCGCCGATGTGTATTTTCCGCGCCGGCGACCCTGCCTGAACCAGCCCACGCCCCTCCAGCCGCTGCAATACCGCTGACGTTATTGCTAGGCGGTCGATGGGGATTCTGTGTGTACACCCGCGTCCGTCAGGGTTCATACCAACGCAGGCATAGGCGTAACTATCCAGCACTAGCCCTCTATTGGCGGCGAGGCTCGGAAATATCTTCATCGGCAGTAGGTGTTGCGGACAAAGCACCTCGTTGTCCGCTTCGCCCATATGGCTGCGTAGCCGTGCGTTGGCGTCTGCCAAGGTGGCGGGGGCGTGCCATATTTCGTGGCGCTTTGCCTCGGGCATGTCAAGGTCAGCGTCCGGGGCGCGTACGATGGTCGCGGCCTCTTTTACTGGGTCGAAATACTCCCGGGCGCCGCAGACCGCACAGCGCCACGCGAATTTATTCTTCCACTGCCCGTACTGCTGGGTGTGTGTTGTTGACACCGCCATCATGGCGCCGCACTGGCAGGTTTTATGCGGCAATAACCCCACTGTGCTGATAATCTCGTCCGCACTGACGGGGGCGTGCACGGCGCCTGCGTGATCCAGCGCTTCGCGCAACTTGGCAGCATCGGCCTGTGCGTATTGCTTGCGCAACTGAGACCGGTGTTCGTTAATTTCGTCTACGCGGCCCCACTCAGCGGGCGAGAGTTTCCCGTCCCGCGCCATCTTGGCGCCGATCTCGGCCTCTTCCGCCGCTAAGTCTTGCGCCTGGGCGGCTGCCTGTGTTTTTGTTCGCACCCACGATTCAACAGCATGGGACAGGACTTTGCCGGTCGTTGTACCTTCGAGGGCCTTAACCGTCTCAACGACGACCTCCTTGGCCGCCCCGAGCGCGGCTTTTATAAGTGCCTTGGCCGCCCCAAAAAGCGCTTCCAACATACCTTCACCCTCCATCCAGAGTCCAGTAAGCCGCGATCGTACCAAATCAGTCTGGCAGCTCCGTCCCATCCTTGAACTGGTAGTTGAAGTCGATAGACGCACTGCCACGCGCATCGAGCCCGGCGCTGGAAGACACGCTCGCGCCCAGCTGCACCCCCGCCATGGCGCCTGCGGCCATGGTGGCGTGGTGCTGGCCAATGGCCTTGAAGATGTCCACTCGGCCACCGTCGTCTAGGCCTGGGCACTGGCGGATACCGGCATCGCCCCCGTTGTGGCGCTACTGCCGCCGGAGCAACGCACGCCAACGCACACGCCGTCTGGCCGACTCGTAGCTATTTGCCCAGCATCCGTGCGCGATGACGTGACCTGCGCCACATGCGGCATCTGCGCCCACCCAACACGCAAAGCCATCATAGGGTTCCCCGCACACGGCCCCAGCGCACAAAAAGCCAGGAAAGTATTCTTTATGGCCAGTGTGACATGAGGAATGGCACACTCGGCCAGGATGGCGTGGCCGAGCCATGCCGGGGGCTGCGCGCAGCGCTACTGAACACGACAAAGGCGTAGTCAGTGTGCCATGCCAGTGTGTCAAGACGATCTTTGGCCTCCCTAGGCAAATCGTTTATCTTTTCACGATCGGCAAAACGACAAAGGACTTGGAATTTCTTCCAAGCCCTTGATTTGATTGTGCAATTTTGGTGGGTGATGCAGGGTTTGAACCTGCGACCCCTGCCGTGTGAAGGCAGTGCTCTACCGCTGAGCTAATCACCCGAGTCGTCGTTGCGACAGCCTTCTATTATGGCACAGCTTTTTGCTCACCTTCAGCAACACGCCAAATTGTTTTGCCGCCGCTGGCTTTATCCAGCTGTGCCAGCAGTTCCTCGTGCGCGGCCAGCTCCTGCGTATTGGCGTGCAGCACGGGCAATGCAAAGCCGCTCAGGTCGATGGCCGGGGTGTTGGCCGCGCCGGGGTGGCTGGCGTTGCCAGGCTCGTCATCGGCGATGAGCGCGTCCTGGCCGCGCGTGAGGTTGATGTAGACGTCGGCCAGCAGCTCGGCGTCGAGCAAGGCGCCGTGCAGTTGGCGGCCGGAGTTGTCCACGCCCAGGCGCGAGCACAGGCCGTTGAGCGAGTTGTTCTTGCCCGGGAACATCTCCTTGGCCATGGCCAGGGTGTCGATGATGCCGCTGACGTAGCTCGACAGCGGCGCCCGCCCCAGGCGCGCGAGCTCTTTGTCGAAGAAGCCAACGTCGAACGCGGCGTTGTGGATAACGAGCTCGGCACCTTGCATGTAGGCCAGCACCTCGTCCACAACGTCCGCAAACTTGGGTTTGTCGCGCAGGAACTCGGTCGTCAGGCCGTGCACGCGCAGCGCGTCGGGGTGGCTGTCGCGCTCGGGGTTGAGGTACAGGTGCAGGTTGTTGCCGGTGAGCTTGCGCGCCAGCAGCTCGACGCAGCCGAGCTCGATGATGCGATCGCCGTTTTCCGCCGAGAGGCCGGTGGTTTCGGTGTCGAAAACGATCTGGCGTGTCATACGTGCCCCCACGCTTGACACTTTGCGTCGTCGCTGGCGCCCAAGGGGGCGCGCGCTTGTTGCTTGGGGCGGACCGGCGCGGCACTCATCAGTGGTTTTCCTTGGCGTGGTTGATGGTGTACTTGGGGATTTCCACCGTCAGATCTTGCTGCGCCAGGATGGCCTGGCAGGACAGGCGCGACTGCGGCGTCAGGCCACAGGCGCGGTCGAGCAGGTCTTCTTCCTCTTCCTCGGCGTCGTTCAGAGACTGCAGGCCGGCACGCACGATGACGTGGCAGGTGGTGCAGGCACAGCTCATGTCGCAGGCGTGCTCAATCTTGATGCCGTTGTCGAGCAGCGCTTCGCAGATGCTGGTGCCCGCAGGGGCGGTGATCTGCGCGCCCTCGGGGCAGTGTTCGGCGTGGGGCAGGATTTTGATGATGGGCATGGCAAAAATTAGAGGGCGTTAACGCTCTGGCCGGCCAGGGCTTGCTGTATGCCCCGGTTCATGCGCTCGGCGGCAAAGGCTTCAGTGCCCCGGGCCAGGGCTTCGGTGGCGGCTTCGATGGCGGCGGCGTCGCTGGCGGCGCGCTGCGCTTGCAGCTGGCCGAGCAGTGCGTCGATGGCGCTGCGCTCGGCGGCGGAAAGCAAATCGCCGTCGGCGGCCAGGGCGCTGTGCGTGGCCAGGATCATGCGGTCGGCATCGACGCGGGCCTCGACCAGCGCGCGCGCCTGCATGTCTTGCTGCGCGGTGGCAAAGCCTTCTTGCAGCATGTGGGCGATCTGCGCGTCCGACAGGCCGTAGCTGGGCTTGACGG
The DNA here is from genome assembly GCA_021286965.1 of Comamonadaceae bacterium. GTDB lineage: Bacteria > Pseudomonadota > Gammaproteobacteria > Burkholderiales > Burkholderiaceae_C > Paenacidovorax. The sequence continues at coordinate 3,532 of JAJTBK010000339.1, forward strand.
CGATGTGCGCCTGCACGCCGCTGGTTTGCTCCTCGGCGCTGACGGCGAGCAGCCCGTCGGCATCGACGGTGAAGGTGACGCGAATGCGCGCCGCGCCGGCCGCCATGGGCGGGATGCCGCGCAGCTCAAAGCGCGCCAGGCTGCGGCAGTCCTGCACCAGGTCGCGCTCGCCCTGCACCACGTGCAGGGCCAGGGCGGTCTGGCCGTCCTGGTAGGTGGTGAAGTCTTGCGCGCGCGCCGTGGGAATGGTTTCGTTGCGCGCCACGATGCGCTCGACCAGGCCGCCCATGGTTTCGATGCCGAGCGAGAGCGGGATGACGTCGAGCAGCAGCAGATCGCCCGCTGCGTCGTTGCCGGCGAGCTGGTTGGCCTGGATGGCGGCGCCCAGGGCCACGACCTCGTCGGGGTTGAGGTTGGTCAGTGGCGCGCGGCCAAAGAACTCGCCCACGGCCTGCTGGATCTGCGGCATCCGCGTCGAGCCGCCGACCAGCACCACGCCCTGCACCTCGTCCGCCCGCAGGCCGGCGTCGCGCAGGGCGCGGCGCACCGCCGCGAGCGAGCGGGCGGTGAGTGCGGCGGTGACGCGGTCAAAGTCTTGCCTTGTAAGGTCAAAATCGACGTTGACGCCCGCCAGGCAAGCGCGATAAGCTACATTTTCTGTAGCAGTCAGGGCTTCTTTGCAGGCCCGGGCGGCCAGGCGTGCGGCGGCCTTGTCGCTGGCGCTGTGCAGCTCCAAGCCCTGCTGCTGCAGCACCCAGTCGGCCAGGGCGGCGTCGTAGTCGTCGCCGCCCAGGGCCGAATCGCCGCCGGTGGCGATAACTTCAAACACGCCCTGTGTCAAGCGCAGGATGGAGATGTCGAAGGTGCCGCCGCCCAGGTCGTACACGGCGTAAATGCCCTCGCTGGCGTTGTCCAGGCCGTAGGCGATGGCCGCAGCCGTGGGCTCGTTGATCAGGCGCAGCAGGTTCAGCCCGGCCAGGCGCGCTGCGTCCTTGGTGGCCTGGCGCTGGGCGTCGTCGAAATAGGCCGGCACGGTGATGACGGCGCCGTAGAGCTCGGCGTCAAAGCTGTCTTCGGCGCGCTGGCGCAGGCGGGCCAGGATTTCAGCACTGACCTCGACCGGGGACTTGATGCCGTCGGCCGTGGCCAGGCCGACCATGCCGCCATTTTCGGGCTGGATGAAGTCGTAGGGCAGCTGCGTGGCGCCGGCAACGTCGGCCAGGCTGCGGCCCATGAAGCGCTTGGCCGAGGCGATGGTGTTGCGTGCATCCTGCGCCTGCG
>JAJTBK010000357.1 GCA_021286965.1 Comamonadaceae bacterium
CCATCACCGAATCGGGGCGCGCGAGGTACACGTATTCGAACACGCAGGGGTGCAGGCTGCTGCGCTCGGCGCACTGCGCCGCCTCGATGCGGCCATCGAGGTGCACGAACACCGCCTCGCCCGGGGCAATGTCGCGTTCGAGCTGGTGCAGCGTGCCTTCGAGCGCCACCGATTCGCTCGCCAGCATGGTCGAGCCATCGGCCGCCTTGCCAATGCACAGCGGGCGGATGCCAAACGGATCGCGGAACGCCAGCAGGCCATAACCGGCAATCAGGGCAATGACGGCGTACGAGCCCTTGACGCGCCGGTGCACCGCGCGCACGGCGGCGAACACTTCGGCGCTGGTCAGCGGCGCGCCGCTGGTGGCGCGGGCAATTTCGTGCGCCAGCACGTTCAGCAGCACCTCGGAGTCGCTCTCGGTGTTGGTGTGGCGGTGGTCGGTATCGGCCAGCTCATGGCGCAGCTGGTGCGCATTCGTCAGGTTGCCGTTGTGCACCATGACGATGCCAAACGGCGCATTCACGTAAAAGGGCTGCGCCTCTTCTTCGCTGGCCGCATTGCCGGCCGTGGGGTAGCGCACCTGGCCCAGGCCGATGTTGCCCGGCAGTGCGCGCATGTTGCGCGTGCGAAACACGTCGCGTACCATGCCCTTGGCCTTGTGCATGAAGAACTTGCGCTCTTGCTGCGTGACGATGCCGGCCGCATCCTGGCCCCGGTGCTGCAGCAGCAACAGGGCGTCGTAGATCAATTGGTTGACGGGGGCATGGCTGACAACGCCAACGATTCCGCACATAGCTTCGGTTCCAAGGTTGCGCGGGGTTGCCCCCGCTTGTCTGACCAGGCGCCCCAGGCACCCGGCGTCACGTCAGGAAGGCAGATGCCTTCCAAATTCTTCCGGCAAGGCCGGGCGCAGGCCCTGCAGCAGCTGCGCCATCGCCGGCGCCACCTGCGACTGCTGCCACCAGGGAGCTTCGCGCAGCGGCGTCCAGCCGGCGACCACGGTAATCACCAGCAGCAGCACCAGGCCGCGCAGCACGCCAAACACCGCGCCCAGCACCCGATCGGCCGGGCGCAGGCCGATGGCCTCGATCAATTTTTTGGCCAGCCAGGCGACGAAGCTGCAGGCGAACACCGCCGCCACGAACACCAGCACAAAGGCAGCCGCGTGGCGCAGTGCGCCCTGCAGCTCGGCCACCGGCAGCCAAACGGCCACGTCGGCGGCCCACCACTGGGCGATGAAAAACGCCACCACCCAGGCGATCAGGGACAGGATTTCAAACACCAGACCACGCCAGGCGCCGATGAGCATCGAAGCCAGCAGCACGGCGGCAAATATCCAGTCCAGGGTGGCCATGGCGGGCTTACAGCGTCAGTACCGAGGCCGGCAGATCCAGCCCCTTGATGCGCGCAGCCGCCTTGTCGGCCTCGCTGCGGTTGGCAAACGGACCTACGCGCACACGGGTGCGCTTGCCGTCCTTGGTGTCCACCACCTGGGAGTAAGTCTTGAGGCCGGCACGTTCGAGCTTGCTGCGCACCTCGCGCGCCTTGTCGGCGTCGCCAAAGGCGCCTACCTGGACGATGAAGCGTGCATCCTGGGCTGCAGCAGCTGGGGCCGGCTCGATGCTGCGGCCTTCAAGCAGGGCGCGCGCGCGCGCCGCCTCGTCCACACGGGGAGCAGGCTTGGGTTCAGGTTTGGGCTCCGGCCGGGGCTCGGGTTTGTGCTCGACCTTGGGCTCGGGTTTAGGCTCCGGCCGGGGGGCCGGCTTCGGCTCGGGCTTGACCTCCGGCTTGGGCGCAGGCTTGGGTTCTGGCTTGGGCGCCACCACCGGCAACGGTGGCACGGGCAGCGCCGGGGCAGCAGCCGGGGCGACGACAGCCGGTTTGCTGGTCACGACCTCCTCCCCATCAGCCAAGCCATCACCGGCTGCCGCCACCAAGGGCGGGGCCTGGTTACGGCCTGGAATGTCGATCGGGATATCGACCGGGATCGGGCGCGGCTGGGTATCGAAGAGCAGTGGAAAGCCCACCACGGCGAGTAGCACCAGCACCGCCGCACCGATCAGGCGGTGGCGCGCGCGGCGGCGAATGAGTTCGATGCTGCCCGGCGGCGGCTGCGGCGTACGCGGGCGCTTGGCAGGCTTGCCGTCGTCCTGCGCCTTGCGGCCAGGCCAGGGAAAGGGAAAAAATGCCATGGGGTGCTGACTCGCCAGGATCGCGGGTGAAAAGCGCTTACGACGGGGCCAAGTGCTTGGCCTGCAGGCGGGGCGTGCCGTGCTGCAAAACGCCCCCGACGGTGTAGAACGAACCAAAGACGACAATTCTATCAGCCGGGTCTGCCGCAGCCACGGCCGCATCCAGCGCTTGCTGCGGGCTGGCGTGCAGGCTGCTCGTCACTTGGCGGCGCCCACCGGCAGCGAGCAGCCAGGCATTGCATTTTTGCTGCAAGCCCGCAGCACTTTCAGCGCGCGGTGTCGGCAAATCGGTGAAGTACCAGCGATCGATCAGCGGCCCGATCTTCGCCAGCATGGGCCCCAGATCTTTGTCGGCCATGGCGCCAAAGACGGCGTGCGTGGTCGGGTAGTAGCCCATGGCATCGAGATTGGCCGTGAGTGTGGCCACCGAATGCGGGTTGTGCGCCACATCGAGCACCAGCGCCGGCTGGCCCGGCACGATCTGAAAGCGCCCCGGCAGCTCCACCATGGCCATGCCGGTGCGCACCGCCTGGGCCGAGATCGGCAGCACGGCGCGCAGCGCCTCGAACGCCGCCAGCGCCCCCGAGGCGTTCACCAGCTGGTTGGCGCCGCGCAGCGCCGGGTAGGCCAGGCCGGCGTAACGCCGCCCACGCCCGGCCCAGGCCCATTGCTGCTTGTCGCCGGAGTAGTTGAAATCGTGGCCGAAGCGCCAAACCTCGGCACCAATCTCGCGCCCATGGTCGAGCAGGCTTTGCGGCGGCATGGGGTCGCCGACGATCACCGGGCGCCCCGTGCGCATGATGCCGGCCTTCTCACGGCCAATGCTCTCCCGATCCGGGCCGAGGAATTCGGTGTGGTCGATGTCGATGCTGGTGATGACGGCGCAATCGGCGTCGATGACGTTGGTGGCATCGAGCCGCCCGCCCAGGCCGACCTCCAGGATCGCCACATCCAGCCGCGACTGGCTCATCAGGCGCAGGATGGCCAGGGTGGTGAACTCGAAATAGCTCAGCGAGATCTCCTCGCCCGCACAGCGCGCCTGCTCCACGGCCTCGAAATGCGCCAGCAACGCATCGGCCTGCACGATGTCGCCATGGATGCGGCAACGCTCTTCAAAGTGCACCAGGTGCGGCGAGGTGTACACCCCCGGCCGGTAGCCCGCCTGCAGGGCCACGGCTTC
>JAJTBK010000369.1 GCA_021286965.1 Comamonadaceae bacterium
CAGCAGCGCGCTACCCAGCGCCAGCAGGGCCGCCAGCGCCAGCGCCTGGCCCCAGCGGCGCTCAGACGCGGGCAGCGCCAGGCTGGCAATGAGCACCAGCGCCAGCACCGCCAGCACCAGCCCCATGGGCGGCAAGCCCCAACCCGGCAGGCCCACCAGCAGCAGCACAAAAGCGCCTGGCGCTGCCAGCACGCACAGCAGCGCCCGCCAGGCCCAGGGGCCGGTGCGGCCACCGCCTTGCACCTCGATGGTGCCGGCCTTGAACATCACCAGCGCGCCCAGCGCCGCCAGCAGCAAGCCCAGGCGCAGCGGCAGGTAGCCCGGCCCCATTTGCGCCGCCGTGCCCAGGCCGTAGCCCCAGGCGCCCCAGGCAAAGCCCAGGCCCAGGGCCACGAACAGCAGGCCGGCAAAAAAATCTTTCTGGTTTTTGATTTTCATGGTGCGCCAGCGCCTTGCAAAAAAACAGCAAAAAACCGTCAAGCCTCGATCGGCGGCGTGGCGGCAATGACTTCGTCGAGCGTCGTCAGGCCCTCGGCCACGCGCAGCGCGCCGGCCAGGCGCAGCGGACGCATACCGTCTTGCACCGCCTGGCGGCGCAGGGCGTCGATGCTCGGGCTTTGCGTGATTTTGTCCTTCAGCGGCTCGCTCACGGTGAGCAGCTCGTACAGCCCCATGCGGCCGCGAAAGCCGGTCATGCGGCAATCGACGCAGCCCACCGGCTTGTACGGCTGCCAGCCGCCCGAGAGCTTCCAGGGGCGCACGGCGGCCGCCAGTGCGTCGGCCTGCGCGGCCTCGTCCTTTTGCTTGCACTGCGGGCACAGGGTGCGCACCAGGCGCTGCGCCAGGATGCCCAGCAGCGTGGCGTTGATGAGATAGTTGGGCACGCCCAGCTCCATCAGGCGGCTGACGGCGCTGGGCGCGTCGTTGGTGTGCAAGGTAGAAAACACCAGGTGGCCGGTGAGCGCGGCCTGCACCGCCATCTCGGCCGTGGGCAGGTCGCGGATTTCGCCCACCATGATGATGTCCGGATCCTGGCGCATGAGGGCGCGCAGGCCCTCGGTGAAATTGAAGTCGAGCTGCGGCTGCACCTGCGTCTGGTTGAAGCTCGGCTCGATCATCTCGATCGGGTCTTCCACCGTGCTGACGTTGACTTCCTCGGTGGCGATGCGCTTCAAGGTCGAGTACAGCGTCGTCGTCTTGCCCGAGCCCGTCGGGCCGGTGACGAGGATGATGCCGTGCGGGCGCCGCACCAGCTGCTCCCAGCGCTCGGCGTCGTGGCGCGCAAAACCGAGCGCATCCAAATCCTTGACGGCGTTGTCGGGATCAAAAATACGCATCACCATTTTTTCGCCAAAGGCGGTGGGCAGGGTCGAGAGGCGCATTTCCACCTCCTGGCCGTGCGGGTTGCGCGTCTTGATGCGGCCGTCGAGCGGGCGGCGTTTTTCCACCACGTCCATGCGCCCGAGCAGCTTGATGCGCGCCACCATGGCGCTCATCACGCCCATGGGCATCTGGTAGACGGGGTGCAGCACGCCGTCGATGCGAAAGCGGATCACGCCCTGCTCGCGCCGGGGTTCGAGGTGGATGTCGCTGGCGCGCTGGTCGAAGGCGTACTGCCACAGCCAATCGACGACGCGGATCACGCCCTGGTCGTTGGCGTCGAGCTGCTTGTTGCTCTTGCCCAGCTCGACGAGCTGCTCAAAGGTATTGCCAACGTTGCCACCGCCGCTTTTTTGCGCCGCGCGCACCGATTTGTCCAGGGCAAAAAACTCGGCCGTGTAGCGCGCAATGTCCTGCGGGTTGGCCATGACGCGGCGCACGCTGCGCTTGGCCTGGCGCTCGACCTCGGCCACCCAGTCGTCCAGGAAGGGCTCGGCCGTGGCCACCACCACCTCGCTGGGCGTGACCTGCACCGGCAGCACCTTGTGGCGCTCGGCGTACTGCGCGCTCATGGCGTCGGCGACGCGGCCGACGTCCACCTTCAGCGGGTCGATGCGCAAAAAGGCCAGGCCGCTGCGCCCGGCGACGTATTCGGTCAGCGCATCGAGCGTGAGTGCGCCGGCGCCATCGGCACGCGCCATGGCGACGTTGCCCAGGCGCACCAGCGGGTGCTGGTGGCTCTCGGCCTGCGAGCAGCGCGCGGTGGTGCGCTGCGCTTCTTCAGCGCTGATGATGCCGTCGCTTTGCAGCCAGCGCACGACGCGCTGCCAATCGAGCGGGCCATGGCGCCGGGGCGCGGTTTTGGCATGGTGGTCGTTCTTGGCGTGGTGGTCGTGCATGGGGCTCATTCCTTGGCCACGGGTTTGAAAACGCGCAGCCACTTGGTCGCCGGCAATTCCCAGCGCGCCTGGATGGCTTCGGCGCGCGCCTGCAGCTCGGCACGCTTGGGGCGGCTGGGCTGGCGCTGCGCCAGCACCACGGTGTTGCCCTCGCGCGTGGGCTTGAAGGCCCACAGGGCTTCGGCGCCAAAGGCTTCGCCCAGGCTGGCAAGACTGCGCTCGTAGCTGCTGGCACGGCCAAAGAGGTTCACCGTCAGGCAGCCGTCTTCGGTCAGCAGGGCGCGGCAGTCGGCATAGAAATCGGCGCTGTCGAGCACCGGCGCCGCCGCCTCATGGTCGTACAGATCGACCTGCAGTGCGTCCACCGTACCGCGCCACTCGGGCTTGCGGATCTCCTGCGCCGCATCGGCCAGCACCACGCGCAGGCGCGCGCCGTCGGGCGGCAGCTTGAACCAGGCGCGGCACACGGCCAGCACCTGGGGGTTGAGCTCGATGGCGGCGCAGCCCATGCGCAGCTTCTTGTGGCAGAACTTGGTGAGCGCGCCCGCACCCAGGCCCAGCTGCAGCGCCTGGCGCTTGGCCACGCTTTCAGGGGCGACGAACAGCAGCCAGGCCATCATGCGCTGCACGTATTCGAGCTCGATCACAAAGGGATCGTCCACGCGCATGGAGCCTTGAATCCAGGGCGTGCCCAGGTGCAGGTGGCGTACCTCGCCGTCGTCGGAGACGCTGACTTCGGGCAGTTCGAGGGAGGGGGATTTTGATCGGGCCAAGGCAGCTGTCCATTGCGGGCCTCTGGGCCCAAAGGGCCTGATTGTGACCTAGCCCCGGCAGCGCTGATTAGAGCAGTGCCGCCAGGCGCGGCAGGGCGGCGCAGGCGTTGGCGCGCGTGGCCGCAGCCCAGTCGGCCAGGCTGTGCCCGCGCAGCTGCGCCAGCACAGCGGCAATGCGCGGCAGCTCCTGCGGGCTGTTGCGCCCTTGCACCAGGCCGGCGGCGCGCTCTGCGGCGCTGCGGTAGAGCCAGTGCGGGGGCATGTCGGGGGCGTCGGTTTCAAGCACGATGGCCTCATCGGGCAGCTGCTGCAGCAGGCGGCGCAGCTGCAAGGCGCGCTCGTAGGTGGCCGCGCCGCCCAAGCCGAGCTTGCAGCCCAGGGCCAAAAACGCCTGCGCCTGCTGCACGCTGCCGTTGAAGGCGTGGGCGATGCCGCCAGGCACGGCGATGTCGCGCAGGCCCTTCAAGACACGGTCGCTGCTGCGGCGCACGTGCAGCAGCACCGGCAGATCAAAGCGCCGCGCCAGCTGCAGCTGGGCGCGGTAGAACCATTCCTGGCGCGCCGCATCCAGCCCGGGGACGAAAAAATCCAGCCCGATCTCGCCCACGGCCACCAGATGGGGGTCGCCGTGCCACTGCGCCAGCAGCGCCGCCAGGCGCTCGATGTCGGCCTCCTGCGCCTGCGCCACGTACAGCGGGTGGATGCCCAGGGCGTAGCCCTCGCCGAGCTGCTGCGCCAGGGCGCGCACCCCCGGCCAGTGCGCCGGCGCCACCGCCGGGATGACCAGCCGCGCCACGCCCGCCGCCCGCGCCTGGGCGTGCACGGCGCTGCGGTCGGCGTCGAATTCGGCCGCATCGAGGTGGCAATGGGTGTCTATCCAGGTAATTTCAGGCATAAAAAAAGCCTGATTAGGTACGTACCTCAGAGGCGCGTAACACCTTCAATGACAGCGGTCCGGTAGCAGCCACGGCTCTGAGCAAGCCGGGCAGCATAGCCCTGAGGTTGAAGCGGCGGTTGAAACGGTAGCAAAACTCGGCCAGATAGCGGGCCGCATATTTGGCGTGATCAAACGAGTGGTACGTCCCAGCCATGCTGGTCTTGAGGTTGCCCAGCACGGTGTTGACCCAGTGCAGCTGCGGCGTTCTGGCGCCTTCGCGTCCTCCGCCCGTCACATAGCGCTCGTGGCTGGCCTGGGCCACGCGAACCTGGGCAAAGGCTGGGGTGCCA
>JAJTBK010000388.1 GCA_021286965.1 Comamonadaceae bacterium
CAGCGTCACGGTCTTGCCGGTGCCGGTGGCGCCGGTGATCAGGCCGTGGCGGTTGGCCAGGCCGGGCAGCAGCTGGCAGGTGGTGCTGGCGTGTTGGGCGATCAAAAGCGGGTCGGCCATTTCGGGTTTCCTCGGGGGCAATTGCGGGCAAAAGTAAAATCGGGGCAATAGCGTAATTCAAGACAAAGGACACTTCGTGGCAGGACACAGCAAATGGGCCAATATCCAGCATCGCAAAGGCCGCCAGGACGAGAAGCGCGGCAAGGTCTGGACCCGCATCATCCGTGAAATCATGGTCGCCGCGCGCCAGGGCGGGGGCGACGTCAACGCCAACCCGCGCCTGCGCCTGGCGATCGACAAGGCCAAGGCCGCAAACATGCCGGCCGACAACATCAAGCGCAACGTGGACAAGGCCACGGGCAACCTCGAAGGCGTGGTGTACGAGGAAATCCGCTACGAGGGCTACGGCATCGGCGGCGCGGCCATCATCGTGGACACCATGACCGACAACCGCGTGCGCACCGTGGCCGAGGTGCGCCACGCGTTCAGCAAATACGGCGGCAACATGGGCACTGAAGGCTCGGTGGCGTTCCAGTTCAAGCACTGCGGCCAGCTGATTTTTGCCCCCGGTACGAGCGAGGACCAGGTGATGGAGCTGGCGCTCGAAGCCGGCGCCGAAGACGTGATTGCCGACGAAGACGGCGCCATCGAGGTGCTGACGGCCCCGGCCGACTTCGAGGCGGTGAAGAACGCCCTGCAGGCCGCCGGCCTCACGCCCGAGGTGGCCGAGGTGACGATGCGCGCGGAAAACACCATCGAGCTGACCGGCGACGATGCTGCCAGAATGCAAAAACTCCTGGACATGATCGAAGACCTCGACGACGTGCAGGACGTGTTCCACAACGCAGCTCTCTGACACCCGACAGGCACGATAGGCAATTCATGAAAGTACTCGTCATCGGCGGCGGTGGCCGCGAACATGCGCTGGCCTGGAAGCTGGCCCAGTCGCCCAAGGCCACCCGCGTCTATCTGGCGCCCGGCAACGGCGGCACGGCGCTGAACCCGAAGTTTGAAAACATCGCCCTGACCGAGCCCCAGGCGCTGCGCGCCTGGGCACAAGAGCAAAAAATCGGCCTCACCGTGGTCGGCCCCGAGGCGCCGCTGGCCGCTGGCGTGGTCGATGCGTTCCGCGCCCACGGCCTGCGCATTTTTGGCCCGACCCAGGCCGCCGCGCAGCTCGAGAGCTCCAAGGCGTTTTCCAAAGCCTTCATGCGCCGCCACGGCATTCCCACGGCGGACTACGACACCTTCACCGACCCGGCAGCGGCGCACGCCTACGTCGAGCGTCTGGGCGCGCCCATCGTCATCAAGGCCGACGGCCTGGCAGCGGGCAAGGGCGTGGTGGTTGCCATGACGCTGCAGGAGGCCCACGACGCCGTGGACTTCATGCTGGTCGATAACAAATACGGCGCCGTGCACAACGACGGCGGCGCGCGCGTCGTCATCGAGGAATTCCTCGACGGCGAGGAGGCGAGCTTCATCGTGCTGTGCGATGGCAAGAACGTCTGCGCCCTGGCCACCAGCCAGGACCACAAGCGCCTGCAGGACGGCGACGCCGGCCCCAACACCGGCGGCATGGGGGCCTATTCGCCTGCGCCCGTGGTCACGGCCGACGTGCACGCGCGCGCCATGCGCGAAATCATCTTGCCGACCGTGCGTGGCATGGAAAAAGACGGTATTCCGTACACCGGCTTTTTGTACGCCGGCCTGATGATCGACGCCAAGGGCCAGCCCAAGACGCTCGAATTCAACTGCCGCATGGGCGACCCGGAAACCCAGCCGATCATGATGCGCCTGAAAAGCGATCTGGTCGATCTGCTGAGCGCCGCCGTCGATGGCAAGCTCGACCAGGTCGAGCTGCAATGGGATCGGCGCACGGCGCTGGGCGTGGTCATGGCCGCAGCAGGCTACCCCGAGGCACCGCGCAAGGGCGACGCCATCACCGGCCTGCCGCCCGAGGCTGACGACGCCATGGTGTTCCACGCCGGCACGCAGCTGCAGGACGGCGTGCTGCGCGCCAGCGGCGGTCGTGTGCTGTGCGTGACGGCGCTGGGCGACAACGTGCGCCAGGCGCAGCAGCGCGCCTACGACGTGGCGCGCGGCGTGCACTTCGACGGCGCGCAGTACCGCCGCGACATCGGCCACCGGGCGGTGAAAAACTGATGGCGACGATGGCTGCCGCACCAGCACAGGCGCAGGCGCAGCGAATGCGCGCCTATCTGCAGGATCTGCAGGCGCGCATCTGTACCGCCATCGAGGGCGTGGAGGGCCAGCGCGGCGCGCGCTTTGTGCAAGACCCCTGGCGCAAGGCGCCGGGCGAGCCGCTGCAGGGCGAGGGCGTGACGCAAATCCTCGAAGGCGGGCGCGTGTTCGAGCGCGCCGGCGTGGGCTTTTCGCACGTGCAGGGGCTGCGCCTGCCGCCCTCGGCCACCGAGCACCGCCCGGAGCTGGCGGGCGCGCCGTTCGAGGCCATGGGCGTGTCGCTGGTGTTCCACCCGCAGAACCCTTATGTGCCGACGGTGCACATGAACGTACGCATGATCAGCGCCCAGCCCAGCGGCCAGGAGCCGGTGTGCTGGTTTGGCGGTGGCATGGACTTGACGCCGTACTACGGCTTCGAGGACGACGCCGTGCACTTTCACCGCAGCTGCCACGACGCCCTCAAACCCTACGGCGAGGGCCTGTACCTGCGCTTCAAGCGCTGGTGCGACGAGTATTTTTACTTGAAGCACCGCCAGGAGCAGCGCGGCATCGGCGGCATCTTTTTCGACGATTTCGCCGCCCTCGGGCCCGAGCGCAGCATGGCCATGACGCAGGCCGTGGGCGATGCCTTTTTGGGCGCCTACCTGCCCATCGTGCAGCAGCGCGCGGCCATGCCCTGGGGCGAGCGCGAGCGCGACTTCCAGCTCTACCGCCGGGGGCGCTACGTCGAGTTCAACCTGGTGTGGGATCGGGGCACGCACTTTGGCCTGCAGTCGGGCGGGCGTGCCGAATCCATCTTGCTGTCCATGCCGCCACAGGTGAGCTGGCAGTACCGCCGCCAGGAGCGCGAGGGCTCGCCCGAGGCGCTGCTGCTCCAACGCTTTCTCGTGCGGCGCAACTGGATTTAGGCCAACCAACTATAATTTTTGTAGCTGCTAGCGCTTGCTTGACAAGCGCTAGCGCCGCAAAACACTCCTAAACCACGCCCCAAACACCGCTCCCCGCCGCCCTTTTCATGCGGGAACATGCGGGGGACTTGCCTGGCGCCATCCGCGCTAGTATCGACCACCCATTTCACCCCAGCGAACGCCGATGACCACCTCCGCTCCCAAATAAACCGCCGCCAAGAAGGACGTTACCAAGCTCCATCGCGCCATCGTCGATGGGCTCGAAGACGTCAAAGCCCAGGACATCCAGGTGTTTGACACCGAGCACCTCTCGCCCCTGTTCGAGCGCGTCATCGTCGCCACCGGCAGCTCCAACCGCCAAACCAAGGCCCTGGCCGCGAGCGTGCGCGACGCCGTGCGCGATGCCGGCTTTGCCAAGCCGCGCACCGAGGGCGAGGACAACGGCGAATGGATCATCGTGGACTGCGGCGCCGTCGTGGTGCACGTCATGCAGCCGGCCATCCGCCAGTACTACCGCCTGGAAGAAATCTGGGGCGACAAGCCCGTGCGCCTGAAGCTCGGCGCCGCGAAACCGCGCAAGATCGAGGCATCGGAAGACGCCTCGGCACCGGCGAAGAAGGCCGCCGCCAAGAAACCCGCAGCCAAGAAAGTAGCCGCCAAGAAGGCACCGGCCAAGACAGCGACTGCCGACAAGGCGCCGCCTAAAGCCGCAGCCAAAACACCAGCCAAAACGGCAGCGAAACCCGCAGCCAAAAAAACGCCAGCGGCCAAGACGGCAAAGGCAGCAAGCGCCCCCACGGCGGCCAAAAAAGCCCCGGCCAAGAAAGCCGCCGTGAAAACCGTGGTCGTGAACAAGCCCGAGGTGAAGAAGGCCCCGGCGGCCAAAAAAGCAGCCCCCAAGGCCGCCGCCAAGAAAGCCCCGGCGAAAAAAGCGCTTACCAAAAAAGCCGCAGCCAAAAACTAAGCCCTGAGCGCCGGCCATGAAGCTGCTGATCGTTGCCGTTGGCCAGCGCGTGCCCGACTGGGCGCAGACTGCGTACGACGACTACGCCAAGCGCTTCCCGCCCGAGCTCAAGGTCGAGCTCAAGGCGGTGAAGACCGAGCCGCGCGGCTCCAAGACGCTCGAAACCCTGTATGCCGCCGAGCGCGAGCGCATCAGCGCCGCCATCCCGCGCGGCACACGCGTGGTGGTGCTCGACGAGCGCGGCACCAGCCTGACGACCAAGGCGCTGGCCGAACGCCTCAAGGGCTGGCAGCTCGGTGGTGGTGATGTCGCCCTGGTCATTGGCGGCCCCGATGGCCTGGAGCCCGCTTTTCGCCAGGCAGCGCACGAGCGCATTCGCCTCTCGGACCTGACGCTGCCGCACGCCATGGTGCGCGTGCTGCTCATCGAGCAGCTCTACCGCGCCTGGTCGGTCAACGCCGGTCACCCTTACCACCGCGAGTGATACTATCTTTTTGATAGCTGCTCGCGCTTGCTGGGTAAGCGTTAGCGGCATTTTTGACCATGAAAACCATGCTCTACCTGGCCTCGCAAAGCCCGCGCCGGCGCCAGTTGCTCGGCCAGATCGGGCTGCAGCCCGAGCTGCTGCTGCCCGGTG
>JAJTBK010000394.1 GCA_021286965.1 Comamonadaceae bacterium
GCCCAGCTGCTGGCCCAGGCCCAGCCCCTGCCCGATCCTGAGTGGGTGGACAGCTTCGACGCCGATGGCCGCGTGCTCGCGCACGACCAGGTCTCGGCCCTGCAGGTGCCGCCCTTCGACAACAGCGCCATGGACGGCTACGCCCTGCGCTGCGCCGACCTCGCTGGCGTCGGCACCGAGCTGCCGGTGGCGCAGCGCATCGCCGCCGGCAGCAGCGGCCAGCACCTGCAGCCGGGCACGGCGGCGCGCATCTTCACCGGCGCGCCCGTGCCCGCCGGGGCCGACGCCGTCGTCATGCAGGAAGCCTGCGAGGCCCTCGATGGCGGCGCGCGCGTGCGCCTCTTGGCCGCCGTGCAGCCGGGGCAGAACATCCGCCGCGCGGGTGAGGACATTGCCCGGGGCGCCACGGTGCTCGCCGCCGGCCAGCGCCTGGGCCCGGCCGCCCTCGGGCTCGCCGCCAGCATCGGCCTGGCGCAGCTGCCGGTGCACCGGCGCCCGCGCGTGGCGCTGTTTTCCACCGGCGACGAACTCGTCATGCCCGGCCAGGTGGCGCCGCAAGACCTGCCCGCCGGCGCCATCTACAACAGCAACCGCTTCTTTCTGCGCAGCCTGCTGCAGCGCCTGGGCTGCAGCGTCACCGACATGGGCATCGTCCCCGACACACGCGAGGCCACCATCGCCGCCCTGCGCCAGGCCAGCAGCGGGCATGACGTCATCCTCACCAGCGGCGGCGTCTCGGTGGGCGAGGAAGACCACATCAAGCCCGCCGTCCAGGCCCTGGGCTGCCTCGATCTGTGGCAAATCGCCGTCAAGCCCGGCAAGCCCTTTGCCTATGGCCGCGTGCAGGGCGGCGCAGGCGCGGCAGCGCACTTCCTCGGCCTGCCGGGCAACCCGGTGGCCAGCTTCGTCACCTGCCTGGTGCTGGTGCGGCCCTTCCTGCTGCGCCTGCAGGGGGTGGCGGATGTTGCTCCTAAAACAATAGCTGTTCGCGCTGATTTTGATTGGCCCCGGGCCGATAAACGCCGTGAATTCTTGCGCGCCCGCCTGCAGTCCGACGGCAGCCTGGCGCTGTTTGGCCACCAGGGCTCGGGCGTGCTCACCTCCACCGCCTGGGGCGATGGCCTGGTGGACAACCCGCCCGGCCAGAGCATTGCGCGCGGCGACAGCGTGCGCTTCATTCCTTTTGGTGGGCTGCTGGCATGAGCGCCGCACAGAACCCGCACAAGCGCATCATGCTGCGCTATTTCGCCTCCCTGCGCGAGGCCCTGGGCCAGGGCAGCGAAAGCCTGGAAACCGACGCCGCCACCCTGGGCGCATTGCGCCAGGAGCTGCGCGCGCGCGGCGGCGCCTACGCCGAGGTGCTGGCGCCCGGGCGTGCAGTGCGCATGGCGCTGAACCAGGAGCTGAGCCAGGAAACGGCAGCGCTGCCCGATGGTGCCGAGGTGGCGTTCTTCCCCCCCGTCACAGGCGGGTAGGGCCAAGTTTGAGTGTCGCCTTAGCGCAAAAACTCATGCCAGGCCGACACCACCAGCCCCAGCGGGGCCAGCGTGGCAAAGCCTTGCAGCAGGCGCGAGAACACCGGCCCGGCGCGGTGCGCTTCCAGGTAGTGGCGCAGCAAAATCCGCGCCTTGACCCAGGCGACCCACGCCACGGCCAGCGCCAGCACCAGGCGTATGGCGCCGCTGTGGTGCTGCGCCGCCAGCGACACGCTCAGCAGCGTCAAAGCACACAGCAGCAACCAGGCCCATGTGGTGGCGCCCACGGGCAGGCGGGTGAAAAAGGCTTTCATACGGTGTTCAAACAAAGGCGTAGAACAGGGCAAAAATCATCAGCCACACCAGGTCGGTGGCGTGCCAATAAATGGCCAGCGCCTGCGGCCCCCGGGCATCGTCGGCCGAGTAGCCGCCGCTGTACAGGCCGATCAAAATCCACAGCATCCCCATCAGCCCCCAGCAGGCGTGGATGAAGTGGTTGATCGTCAGGTAGTAATAGACGACGACGAAAATGCCGGCGCTGGCATCGAGCCCGTGCGACAGGTTCCACTGCCACTCAAAAATCTTCAGCGCCGGGTAGATCAACCCGGTGCAAAACGCCGCCGTCATCCAGGCCGTGGCCTGCTGGCGCCGCCCGGCCTCCAGGTGGTGCACCACGCGCGTCAGCATGTAGCCGCTGCTGATCATCACCAGCGTGATGCACAGGCCGCTGAAGGTGGAAAGCCGCGTCGGCCCCTCCTGGAACGCCTGCGGGTAGTGCCAGCGCGCGGTGAAGTAGACGGCAAAAAACACCGTGAATTCCAGGCATTCGAGGCAGATGCCGACCCACATCGCCTTGTACCCCGGGCGCGGCATATCGCGCAGCGGGGCGTAGGTGGGGGCCTCGTCGGCCACGAAGGCGGGGGGCAGGGCAGCGGCTTC
>JAJTBK010000400.1 GCA_021286965.1 Comamonadaceae bacterium
GGCGCCGGCGCCGCCCTGGCCCTGCCCTGGGCCGCCGCGCCCCTCACCGCCGCCGCTGGCGCCAACGCGCAGCGCCCCCCAGGCTGGCCGCGCCCGCTGGCCGTGCCCGGCGGCCTACTGCTGCTGCCCCTGGGCCCGGCAGCGCAGGCGCCGCAGGCTTTCACCACGCACGAGGACGAACGCGTACCGCTGCTGGTACTCGGCCAGCCCGAGGGCTGGACGGCGCTGCTGGGCCTGCCCCTGACCGCCCCCGTGGGCCCCGGCCACATCGAGGTGCAGCAGACCGATGGCCGGGCGCAGCCCATCGGCTATACGGTGCAGGCCAAGCAATACGCCGAGCAGCGCCTCTCGGTCGCGCCGCGCACGGTCGATCTCTCGCCCGAGGACAACGCCCGCTATGAGCGCGAGCGCGCGCACCAGCGCCAGGTCATGGCCACCTTCAGCCAACCACTGCCAGCGCAGCTGGCCATGGCCGCGCCCGTGCCCGGGCGGCGTTCGAGCTCTTTTGGCCTGCGCCGCGTGTTCAACGGCCAGGCGCGCAACCCGCACAGCGGCATGGACATCGCCGCGCCCAGCGGCACGCCCATCACCGCGCCGCTGGCTGGGCGCGTGCTCGACACCGGCGACTACTTTTTCAACGGCCAGACCGTCTGGCTCGACCACGGCGGCGGCCTGCTCACCCTGTACTGCCACCTGAGCCGCATCGACGTCGCCCCCGGCCAGGCGCTGGCCGCCGGCGCGGTGCTGGGCGCGGTGGGCGCCACGGGCCGCGTCACCGGGCCGCACCTGCACTGGGGCGTGATGCTCAACCGCTGCATGGTCGATCCGGCGCTGTTTCTTTGAATTTTTACGCCCTGCCGCCATCCAAGCGCCGTATGAAACCTCTCGCACTCCTCATTCCACTGGCGGCCTGGACGCTCAGCGCCTGCAGCACCGCCCCGGCCACACCGGCGGCCAACGCCGATACCCTGCAGGCCTACACCTGGAACATGCAAACCCCCGCCTGGCGCCTGCCCGGCCAGGCGCCGCTGCAGCTGCACTTCGACGGCCAGCGCCTGGCCCTGGCGCAGCTGTGCAACCAGGCCAGCGCCCCCTACCAGGCCGAGGGCGATCGCCTGCAGCTGGGCGCGCCCATGGCCACGCTGCGCGCCTGCCCCGATGCAGCGCTGATGCAGCTCGAACAACGCGTGCTGGCCCAGCTGCCGCAGCTGCGCAGCTACGCCATCACCGGCACCGCCAGCGCGCCGCAGCTGCAGCTCACGTTTGCCGACGGCAGCCAGTGGCAGCTCGGCGGCCAGCCGACACCGGCGACGCGCTTTGGCGGCCCGGGCGAGCGCATCTTCCTCGAAGTGGCGGCCCAGACCGTGGCCTGCAACCACCCGCTGATGCCGCAGGCGCAGTGCCTGCGCGTGCGCGAGCTGCACTACAACGCGCAGGGCCTGCGCCAGGGCAGCGGCGAGTGGCAGGTCTTCTACGGCAGCATCGAGGGCTACCAGCACCAGGCCGGCGTGCGCAACGTGCTGCGCCTGCAGCGCTATCCAGCGCAAGCAGCGGGCACGCCGCAGCCAGCGGACGCACCGCGCTACGCCTACGTGCTCGACCTGGTGGTCGAATCGGCCAACGAGCGCTGAGCGGGCCCTGACCTTGGAGCTGGTGCGTTTCAACAAACCCTACGGCGTGCTCAGCCAGTTCACGCCCGAAGGGCGCTGGCAGGGCCTGCGCGACTACCTCGACCTGCCCGGCTTCTACGCCGCCGGCCGGCTCGACGCCGACAGCGAGGGCCTGCTGCTGCTCACCAGCAACGGCGCGCTGCAAGCGCGCATTGCCGACCCGCGCCACAAGATGGAGAAAACCTACTGGGCGCAGGTCGAAGGCATCCCCAGTGCCCAGGCGCTGCAGCAGCTCGCCCAGGGCGTGCTGCTCAACGACGGCCCGACCCGCCCGGCACGCGCGCGCCTGCTGCCCGCCGAGCCGCCGCTGGCACCGCGCGACCCACCCATTCGCCAGCGCCAGCACATCCCCACCGCCTGGCTGGAGCTGGTGATCCGCGAAGGCCGCAACCGCCAGGTGCGGCGCATGACGGCTGCCGTCGGCCACCCCACGCTGCGCCTGGTGCGCGTCGCCATCGGCCCCTACCAACTGGGCGATCTGGCCCCCGGCGCCTGGGCCCGCGCCGACTGATACGCCCTGCCTTTCTTTATTTGCTGTGCCT
>JAJTBK010000406.1 GCA_021286965.1 Comamonadaceae bacterium
GGCGCAAGAACCCGGCGCGGTAGCTGTAGAGGCCGATGTGGCGCAGCGGTGCAAAGCCGGCGAGCGCTGGCTGCGCCGGCGCGCCCTGCCACCAGGCCTGGCCGGCGTGGTCGCGGGCGCAGGGGATGGGGGCGCGGCTGAAGTACTGCGCCAGGCCGCGTGCGTTGCACACCACCTTGACGATGTTGGGGTTCTCGTACTCGGCCAGGCTGCTCAGGGCGTGGGCCGCCGTGCCCATGCTGGCCCCGGGCTGGGCCGGCAGCAGGGCGGCGACGGCGTCGATGAGCGCGGGCGCGATCAGTGGCTCGTCGCCTTGCACATTGACGACCACGGCGTCGCCGTCCAGGCCCAGCAGCGTGCAGGCTTGGGCCAGGCGGTCGCTGCCGCTGGGGTGGGCGGCGTCGGTGAGTACGGCCTCGACGCCGTGCGCGGCGCAGGCGGCGAGGATGCGGGCATCGTCGGCCGCGACCACGGTGCGCGCCGCGCCGCTTTGCTGCGCCTGGCGCGCCACGCGCACCACCATGGGCAGGCCGGCGATGTCGGCCAGGGGCTTGTCCGGCAGGCGGCTCGATGCCATGCGCGCCGGAATCAGGACGGTGAAGCTCATGTCTGCTGCAGTTCTTCGTCGCTCAGCGGGCGGGCTTCGTTTTCGAGCAGCACGGGAATGCCGTCGCGCACCGGGTAGGCCAGGCGCGCGCTGCGCGAGACCAGCTCCTGGCGTTCGCGGTCATAGGTGAGGGGGCCTTTGGTGACGGGGCAGACCAGCAGTTCGAGCAGTTTGGTATCCATGGCGGCTTGGGCAAAAAATCAAGGAGGGGATGATAGCGAGGCGTCGAGCAGCGTCCAAAAGCCCTCGGGCAGCACCAGCTCCAGCCCGACGGCCAGCGCCTGGGGCTCGCGCAGCCACAGCTTGACCGCGTCTTTTTCGGTGCAAATCAGGGTCTGGGGCTTGCCTGGAGCGCGCTGCCAGCTCTCAAAATCATAGTGATCGGGCAGCGCCTGGGTGTGCGCCAGCTGTAGCCCCTGGGCGCGCAGCATGGCAAAGAATTCCTCCGGCCGCGCCACGGCCGCCAGGGCCTGCAGCGGCTGGCCACGCAGCGCCTGCAGCGGCCAGCGCTGGCCCTGGGCGTCGTAGGCGCAGGGCGCCAGGCGCCGCTGCAGGGCAAAGGCGGGGGCGCTGCTGCCGGCAGGGGGCTGGGCGCCGCTGTAGAGCAGCGCATCCACGCGGCGCGGCCAGGGTTCGCGCAGCGGGCCGGCGGGCAGCAGCCAGCCGTTGCCCAGGCCCTCGTCGTTGAACACGCAAATTTCGACGTCGCGCGCGAGCGCCAGGTGTTGCAGGCCGTCGTCGCACACCAGGACGTTGACCTCGGGGTGCGCCGCGCGCAGCGCGCAGGCCGCCTGGTAGCGCGTGGGCGCGACGTACACCGGCACGCCGCTGCGCCGGGCGATCAGCGCCGGCTCGTCGCCGACTTCGCTGGCCAGGCTCTCGGGCCGGGCCGGGCGGCAATCGCGGCCCTGGCGCCCGTGGCCGCGCGAGATCACGCCCGGGCGCCAGCCGCGTGCGCGCAGGTGTTCGACGATGGCCAGGGTGACCGGGGTTTTGCCGGCGCCGCCAGCAATCACGTTGCCGACGACGATGACGGGCACGTCCGCCCGCTGCGTGCGCAGCCAGCCGCGCTGGTAGAGCGCGCCGCGCAGGCGCACCAGCGCGCCATAGAGCTGGGCCAGCGGCCACAGCGCCAGTGCCAGCGGCCCGCGCTGGCGGCGGATTGGGTGGCGAAGGTGATCTGCGTCAGGCCAACGCGGCGCGCGGCCTCCATCACCGTGATGACGGACTGGTGCGGTGCCATGGCGTCGGCGCTGATGATGACCACCGAGCCGCTGCCGGCCTTGGCCGCCTGCTGCAGCGCCTGGGCGATGGCGTCCACGCCCTTGCCCTCGACGCCGGCCTTGTTGACGGCGTAGCGGCCATCGGCGGCGACGGCGACGATGACTTCCTTGGGGTAGTCGCGCTGCTGTTCGGCGTCGGCCACGGGCAGGGTCAGCTGCAGCTCGGTGAACTTGCTGTAGGTGGTGGTCAGCATCAGAAAGATGAGGATCACCAGCAGCACGTCGATGAAGGGGATCAGGTTGATCTCCGGCTCTTCCTTGGTGCGGGGGCGAAAGTTCATGGCGGGGCCGGGCCTTTTACTTGCGCACGCGGCCCAGGTGGCGCACGAACTGCTCGGCGGCGAGTTCGAGCGTCAGCAGGTATTCATCGACGCGGCTGCGGAAGTAGCGCCAGAAGATCAGCGCCGGGATGGCGACGATCAGGCCGAAGGCGGTGTTGTAGAGCGCCGTCGAGATGCCGTGCGCGAGCTGCGCCGGGTTGCCGCCGCCGACGCTGGCGCCGGTTTGCGAGCCGAAGATCTCGATCATGCCGATGACGGTGCCCAAAAGGCCCAGCAGCGGCGCCGCCGAGGCGATGGTGGCCAGGGCGTTGAGGTATTTTTCCAGGCGGTGCGCCACGCTGCGCCCGGCGCTCTCCATGGCGGCGCGCAGCTCAGCCTCGGAGCTTTGCGGCTGGGCGATGAGGGCGCGCAGGCCACTGGCGAGCACCTCGCCCAGGGCCGAGTTTTGCGCCAGCTGGTTCACGGTGTCGGGCGTGGGCAGGCCCTTGCTGGAGACGGCAATGGCTTCGTCGAGCAGTTTCGGGGGCGCGACGCGCGCCGTTTTCAGGGCCAGAAAACGCTCGACGACGAGCGCCAAGGCCAGGACGGAGCAGGCAACCAGGGGCCAAATCGGCCAGCCTGCGGCTTGTATGATCGACAGCAAAATTCTCTCTCCGCGCGAATGGGGCAACGGGCGATTATCGCCCAGCCCGCCACCACAACGCCCCAGCGGCAGCCACGGTTGCAGACGGTTGCAGTCCGCTGCGGGCGCAGCGCCAGAACCCACAGAACCTGTGGATAACTTTGTGGATGACTGTAGGGATAGAGCCCGCAAAGCCGCGCCAAATCAGGCTTTGGACAGATTGATGAAAAAACGCTCAGCAAAAAACACCGTGAAATCAACAACTTGCACCTATTTGCTAGCGCTGCGCGGGGGGCGTGCGTCCTGGCTGCAGCGGGCGTCGGCACTGTGGAGTACCTCGGCGGGGGGCGCCCATGCCTGAGGCCGCAAACCCAGGCCTGGCGCGGCCCGTGTGGGCCGTGGGGGCGCTGTGCCAGGCGGTGGGCGACGCGCTGCAGGCGCGCTTCAACCCG
>JAJTBK010000106.1 GCA_021286965.1 Comamonadaceae bacterium
AGGAGCAGGAATACGTCGATGCCATCCTCGACGCCGTGCGCTGGCTGGGTTTTGACTGGAAAGACGCCGCAGGCCACGAGCACCTGTACTACGCCAGCAACTACTTCGACTTCATGTACCGCGCCGCCGAGGCACTGATCGAAGCCGGCCACGCCTACGTGGACGAGCAAACGCCCGAGGAAATGCGCGCCCACCGGGGCGACTTTGGCAAACCCGGCGTGGACAGCCCCTACCGCAGCCGCACCCCGGCCGAGAACCTGGCACGCTTTCGCCAGATGAAAGCGGGCGAACTGGCCGACGGCGCCGCCGTGCTGCGCGCCAAGATCGACATGGCCAGCCCCAACATCAACCTGCGCGACCCGGCCATTTACCGCATCCGCCGCGCCACGCACCACAACACGGGCGACGCCTGGTGCATCTACCCGATGTACACCTTTGCCCACCCCATCGAAGACGCGCTCGAACAGATCACGCACAGCATCTGCACGCTCGAATTTGAGGACCAGCGCCCGTTCTACGACTGGCTCATGGCGCGCCTGATCGAAGCGGGCCTGCTCGTCGCCCCGCCGCCGCGCCAGTACGAGTTTGCCCGCCTGAACCTGACCTACGTCGTCACCAGCAAGCGCAAGCTCAAGCACCTGGTCGATAGCGGCACGCTCACCGGCTGGGACGACCCGCGTATGCCAACAATAGTCGGCCTGCGCCGCCGGGGCTACACGCCCGAGAGCATCCGCCTGTTCTGCGAGCGCATCGGCGTCACCAAAGACTATTCCTGGATCGACTACGGCACGCTCGAAGGCTGCCTGCGCGAAGACCTGGAGCACAAGGCGCACCGGGGCATGGCCGTGCTCGACCCGGTGAAACTTGTGCTCACCAACTGGGCCGAAGTGTTTGGCAGCGCCGACTACCTGGAAGACTGCACCCAGCCCGCCCTGCCCGCCTCGGCCCTGGCGGAGGGTCAAACCCCGCCGCCCGAGCGCCATTTCAAAATCGGGCGCGAGGTGTGGATAGAGCGCGAAGACTTTGAAGAAACCCCGCCCAAGGGCTACAAGCGCCTGTTCCCGGGCAACCTGGTGCGCCTCAAGGGTGGCTACGTCATCGAATGCACGGGCTGCACGCGCGACGCCAGCGGTCAGGTGATAGAGGTGCAGGCCAAGGTGATCGCGGGCACCAAGAGCGGTACGCCCGGCGCCGACAGCGTCAAGGCCAAGGCCGCCATCACCTGGGTGGGCGCAGCCGACGGCGTGGCCGCCGAGGTGCGCCTGTACGACCGCCTGTTCACCGACGCCCAGCCCGACGCCGGCGGCAAGGACTACCTGGCGCTGCTCAACCCCAGCAGCCTGAAGGTGGTGACGGCCTACGTCGAGCCTTCGCTGGCCCAGGCGCAGCCCGACGCCAAGTTCCAGTTCGAGCGCTTTGGCTACTTCGTCGCCGACCGCAAGGATCACCAGGCGGGTGGCAAGCCGGTGTTCAACCGCATCACCGGGCTCAAGGACAGCTGGGGCAAGTAATCACCGCCCAGCGCCTACCAACGCAGTCGCATGGCAATGTGGGGAATTTCCACCTCGTCAAAGCGCTCGCCCTCGGGCACAAAGCCGGCGCGGCGGTAAAAACCTTCGGCGCTGCACTGGGCGTGCAGCAGCACCGAACAATCGCCGCGCGCCTGCGCAGCCTGCAGCAGGGCATCGAGCACCAGGCGCCCGCATTGCTGGCCACGCAGGGCGCGATCGACCGCCATGCGGCCGATGCGGCTGCTGCCATCGGCCTCGGCCGATAGCAGGCGCCCGGTGGCCACCGGCAGGCCCAGGCGGTTGTAGGCCACGGCGTGCAGGCACTGGGCGTCCAGGGCGTCGATCTCCAGCTCCGGCGCAATGCCCTGCTCCTGCACGAACACCGCCATGCGCAGCCGCGTGGCGTCCGCCCCCAAATCAGTCCAGGTGCCCAGGCGCAGCTCCAGCATCTCGCCCCCGGCCTCGTAGTGCGCGATGGTGGCGCGCAGCGCCGGCGGCAGGCTGCGCTTGGCCTGGGCCTGGGGGTCGGCAAAGACGTAGCGCAGCGCCATGCGTGCCAGGCTGCGGTTGCCACTGCCCAGCAGAACCTCAAAACCGAGGGAGCTCTCGCCCTGGTCGGTGCAGGCGACGCCGAGGTCGAGCCAATCGTCCAGGCGCGCCGGCGCCAGGTAGTCGATGCTGCTGTGGCGCAAAAACAATTCGCCGCCCAGCTGCTGCATGGCCGCCGCATACGGCAAGCCCAGCGCCCGCCAGTACTCGCCCACGGCGCAGTCGGCCCAGTTCAGGTAATGGGCGTTGAACGCCACCTGTTGCATGTCCACCTCGGCCCAGCGCACGCGCAGGCGGTGGCGACAGCGAAAGTCTTGCAGCAGTGCCATGCTCACTCCAGGGAAAAGGCCTGCCGCAGCGCCTGCGCGGCATCGGCATGGGCCTGGCGCGCCTCGGGCAGGATGCGGCCCATCTTGATGAATTCGTGCGTCACGCCGGCATAAATTTCGAGTGCCACCGGCACGCGCGCCGCGCGCAGGCAGTCGGCGTAGAGGATGCCGTCGTCGGCCAGCGGGTCGCATTCGGCCAAGCCGATCCAGGCCGGCGCCAACCCCTCGTGCTCAGCGGCGAGCAGCGGCGCAAAGCGCCAGTCCTCACGCTGCGCGCGCGTCGGCAGGTAATTGTCAAAAAACCAGTCGATGCCGGCGGCCTCCAGGATCAGGCCCTGGCCGTAGCGGGCGTGCGCGGCTGTGTCCTGGTAAGGCGTGGTGCCGGGGTAAAACAAAAGCTGCAGCGCCAGCGGCAGGCCGGCGTCGCGCGCCATGAGCGCGCAGTAGGCCGAGAGCGTACCGCCGGCGCTGTCGCCACCCACGGCCAGGCGCGCCGGATCGGCGCCGAGCGCGGGCGCTTGCAGCGCCAGCCATTGCAGCGCGTCCCAGGCGTCATCGTGGGCGGTGGGAAAGCGGTGCTCGGGCGCCAGGCGGTAGTCCAGCGCCAGCACCAGGCAACCGGTCAGGCGCGCGAGCTCGCGGCACAGCACCTCGTGCGTGTCGAGGCTGCCCACCGTAAAGCCGCCGCCGTGCAGGTACAGCAGCAGCGGCAGGCCGGCGGCGCTGCTCGGGGCGTACAGGCGTGCCGGCAGCGGGCTGCCGTCGCGTGCGGGAATCTGCAGGTTCTGCACCCGCGCCATGGGCGCGCGCGGCAGTTCCAGCACGCCGGCACCGGCCTCGTAGGCGGCGCGGGCCTGGGCCGGGCTCAGGTGGTGCAGCGGCGGCCGGGCGGCGCGCGCCAGGCCTTGCAGCACGCTGCGCATGGGGGGCGTCAATTCAAGTGGGTCAAAAGCAGTCACACGTAATCACCGGCGTCGGGGCGCACGGTCCAGTCAATCGGGTCTTGCTGCAGCACCATGTCGATGTCGAGCCCCAGGGTGATGCCAACCTCGCCGGGGAAGCTGACGGCGAGCTCTTTTTCCCCCAGCTCGGCCTCGCGCGCACGGGCGCGCCAGACGGCCAGGTGCAGCACGCCAGCCAGGGGCTCGTACACGTCGTTGTCGAACGGTGCGCCCATGAAGCGCAGGGCTTCGACGACCACCTCCGGCAGCTGCCAGCGCTGCGCCAGGGCAGCGCTGACGTGGGCGTAGTTGTAGCCCAGGATGCGCTGCTCGATCTTGGCGCGGCGCGGATCGAGCGGTGCCACCAGGGTGTTGAGGGACTGGGTTTTCTCGGCATCGGCCAGGTGCAGCACCAGCTCGCCCAGGCCGTGCAGCAAGCCGGCGGTATAGGCGGCAATCTGACTCTGGTGCACGAAACCGGCGAGCGAACGCGCGAGCTTGGCGGTGTTGCGGCTGTAGCGCCAGAACTGCTGCAGATTCACCCCGGGCACCGAGCGCGAGGTCGCCCCCAGGGGTGCGGCGGCCACCAGGGACTGCAGCTGCGCCGTGCCGAGCAGGGCCAGGGCCTCGGGGATGCCAACGATCTGCCCCGGGGCCTGGAAGGCCGGGGCGTTGGCCTGCTCCAGCAGGCGCGCGGCCAGCGCCGGATCAGCGCCAAAGAGCTGGTTGAGCCGGCGCAGGCTGGGCGGCTGGTGGCCCAGTTCGGCCATCAGCAACGCGACTGTGCGCGGTATGCAAGGCAGGGCGACCGGGGTCGCCAGCAGGGCGTGGAGCTCCATCGGGCGGTCGTGGCAGGGTGGGGTAATGAATCGTTTCGATTATGTCCCGTCCACCACAGCGCTTACTTTTTGTTTTGCAGCTTGGCAAAGGCCGAGGCCATGGCCGAGGGCTGGGCCGCATCCTGGCCGCCCCGGCGCGGCGGCTGGGCGTAGCCGCGCCCGGCCCCTTCAAAGCGGTTCTCGCGCGGCCCGTCGCGGCGCGCGGGGGCGGCGTCGAGCTTCATGGTCAGGCTGATGCGCGCACGCGCCACGTCCACTTCCAGCACCTTGACCTTGACGATCTGCCCGGTCTTGACGACCTCGCGCGCGTCCTGCACGAACTTGTTCGCCAGCTGGCTCACGTGCACCAGGCCGTCCTGGTGCACGCCCAGATCGACGAAGGCGCCGAACTGCGCCACGTTGCTCACCGTGCCTTCGAGCACCATGCCCTCCTTGAGGTCGGCAATGTCCTGCACGCCGTCGTTGAAACGCGCCACCTTGAAGTCCGGGCGCGGGTCACGGCCGGGTTTTTCCAGCTCGGCCAGGATGTCCTTGACCGTGATGGCACCGAATTTTTCGCTCACGAACAGCTCCGGGCGCAGGGTCTTGAGCATGTCGGCGCGGCCCATCAGTTCGGCCACGGGCTGGCCCGTTTTTTCGATGATCTGCTGCACCAGCGGGTAGGTTTCGGGGTGCACGCCGGTCATGTCCAGCGGGTTCTCGCCGCCACGGATGCGCAAAAAGCCCGCTGCCTGCTCAAAGGTCTTGGGCCCCAGGCCCGTGACCTGCAAGAGCTGCTGGCGGCTGGCAAAGGCGCCATGCTGCTCGCGCCAGCGCACCACCGCCTTGGCGACGCTGGGCGAGAGCCCGGCCACGCGCGCGAGCAGCGGGCTGCTGGCGGTGTTCAGGTCCACGCCCACGCTGTTGACGCAGTCTTCCACCACCGCGTCCAGCGTGCGCGCCAGTTCGCTCTGGTTCACGTCGTGCTGGTACTGGCCCACGCCAATGCTCTTGGGCTCGATCTTCACCAGCTCGGCCAGCGGGTCTTGCAGGCGCCGGGCAATGCTGGCGGCGCCGCGCAGGCTCACGTCCACGTCGGGCAGCTCCTGGCTGGCGTATTCGCTGGCGCTGTACACCGAGGCCCCGGCCTCGCTCACCACTATCTTTTCGATAGCTGCTGGCGCTGGCCCTGCTTGCGCTGGAGCCGATTTTTGCCACAAAGCGATGAGTTCGGCGGCGAGCTTGTCGGTCTCGCGGCTGGCCGTGCCGTTGCCGATGGCAATGAGCTGCACGCCGTGCTTTTGCACCAGGCGGGCGAGCGTCGCCAGGCTGCCATCCCAGTCGCGGCGCGGCTCGTGCGGGTAGATGGTGGCCGTCTCCACAAGCTTGCCGGTGGCGTCCACCACCGCCACCTTGACGCCGGTGCGGATGCCGGGGTCCAGCCCCATCACCGCTTTTTGCCCGGCGGGGGCGGCGAGCAGCAGGTCGCGCAGGTTGTCGGCAAAGACCTTGATGGCGACTTTTTCCGCCTCCTCGCGCAGGCGGGCGAACAGGTCGCGCTCGGTCGAGAGGCTCAATTTCACGCGCCAGGCCCAGGCGACGCATTTGCGCAGCAGGTCGTCGCTCTTGCGGCCCTGGTGGCTCCAGCCCAGGTGCAGGGCGATGCGGCCCTCCGCCAGGCTGGGCTGGCGCGGGTCGGGCTGGGATGTGGAGTGTGCCGGCGGCTCGGGCTGCACCAGCTTGGCTTCCAGAATTTCCAGCGCCCGGCCCCGGAACACCGCCAGCGCGCGGTGCGAGGGCACGCGGCCGATGGGCTCGTCGTAGTCGAAGTAATCGCGGAACTTGGCGACTTCAGGGTCGGCCTCGTTCTTGCCCGCCACCTTCTTCGCCACCAGCAGGCCCTCGGCCCACAGCCATTCGCGCAGGCCCTGCACCAGGATCGCGTCCTCGGCCCAGCGCTCGGAGAGGATGTCGCGCACGCCGTCGAGCACGGCCAGCGTGGTCGAAAAATCCGGCCCCGGCTTGCCGTCGTCGAGCAGCGTGGCCGGCTGGCAGAAGGCCTGGGCCTCGGCCATCGGATCGAGCGTGGGGTCGGCCAGCAGCTTGTCGGCCAGGGGCTCGATGCCAAACTCGCGCGCAATCTGGCCCTTGGTGCGGCGCCTTTGTTTGAAGGGCTGGTAGATGTCTTCGAGCTCCTGCTTGGTGGGCGCGGCGGCGATGGCAGCGCGCAGCTGATCAGTCAGCTTGCCCTGCTCGTCAATGGCCTTCAAGACAGCCACGCGGCGCTCGGCCAGCTCGCGCAGGTAGGCCAGGCGCGCTTCGAGCTCGCGCAGCTGCACGTCGTCCAGCCCGCCCGTGGCCTCCTTGCGGTAGCGGGCGATGAACGGCACGGTGGCGCCGCCGTCGATCAGCTCCACGGCGGCGGCCACCTGCGCCGGGGCGACACGAATTTCTGCTGCGATCTGCGCAATGATCTGGTCCATGCTGACAAAGCCATCCAGGGGCATATACAAAGGAAAGGCGGCGAGTGTGCCATAGTGGCCCGGCGGTTTTTTGGGCAACAATCGCCCCACTTCAAGGAGCCTGCCATGCCCCGTCTGCACCCCCTCTGGATGACCCTCCTGGCCTGCGCCAGCGGCGGTGCCAACGCCCAGATGCCGCCCGCCGCAGCCACCAGCGCTGCGTCCCCGGCTGCAGCGCTGTCCCCGGCCCAGCCGCACCTGCAGCCGTCGAGCGACGGCGCCTTCGTCATCGACACCCGCGCCCGCCTGGCCTGGCCGCGCTGCGTCGAAGGAATGCAATGGACGGGCAGCAGCTGCAGCGGCCAGCCACGGCTGCTGTCGCACGCCCAGGCGCAGGCGCTGGCGGTGCAGCGCTGGAAGGCCGAGGGCGTGGGCTGGCGCCTGCCGCGCGTGCCCGAGCTGCGCCGCCTGGTCGATAAAAGCACGCAGCCGCCGGCGCTCAACCCGCAGCTCTTTCCCAACGCGCCCGCCGGCTGGCACTGGACGGCCACGGCCAACGTCAACACCGGCAGCGTCAACCCCTACGCCTACGGCAACGTGGCACGCGGCGGCCAGGGCGAGAGCGCGCTCTCCGTCGTCCAGGGCTGGGCGGTGGACACCGGCAGCGCCGAGGCCAGCCCCGACTTTGGCCGGGGCACCCTGCTGTTCGTACGCTTCGTGCGGCCGGTGCCAGAGCAGGAGAAAGCGGCCGAACCGGCAGCGGATGCGGCCACCGAGCGGCAATGAAAAGGGGCCGCAGTCATGCGGCCCCAGGCTCAGATAATGGAGTTTATTTTGATTGAGGCTCGAACCGCCCCGTCCAAGTCATCTGATCCAAAATTACCGATTTGTATGCCGCTTCAAACTGGCTGCGCGTATAACGTGGTGCCTGCGCCGTGACGGTAGAAGCATCCTTCAGTGCATACACAGTCATCTTGTAAGTATGGGCATTGGGCGGATTGGGCCCGATATAGCCAGTAAATGTCGAACCCGTGACCGGACCAACGCGAACGCCCTGGATAATCGCCAAGCGGTGGTTTTCATCCACCGTCTTCATCGTGGCCGGCACATTGAATACATTCCAATGGACACAAGCCCTGGCACCCAAGCCACAGGGCGGGGTCTCGTCATCCATGACGATGGCAAACGACTTGGTTGCAGCAGGCGCCGAACGGATGCTGATATGGGGTGACACATCTGCCCCCCCTTGCATCGCGTTGGCGTACTTCAGTGACATGGCGCCGCCATCGGCATATGAATTCGAGGAAATCAACAACAGCCCCGACGCCGTACCTCCCGAAGAACCTGTTCCGGCCGTCGAATTCGGCCCACTGCCTCCAGGATTACCGCCGCCGCCCCCGCAAGCCGCCAAAGAAAGTGCAATCCCTACCCCCAGTATCGTTCCAGCTATTTTCATGTGATGACTCAAAATTTTAAAAATCAAACGAAATACCGCCGGGCAGTGTAGCGCAGTCCCCAATCCTCAATCCCCCCCAGCGCCACCCGCAGCTGCGCCCCGAGGGCCGGTTTATCGGCAAAAGGATCGCTCGGGTTGCGCGCCGCCAGCACATCCTCCAGGCGCTGGCGCACGCCGGCGAGCAGCTGTGGGTGGCTGAAGATATAGAACTGGCCGGTGGCAACGGCGGCGAACACCTGGCGCGCCACATCCTCGGCACTGACCTTGCCCGAGGCCACGGCCTTGCTGACCATGGCCTGGTTGACCTGCTGGCTGCGGCTGAGCGGGGCCGTGCCGTCCTGCGGGCGGTTGCGTTCGCTGCGGTCGATGGCGGTGGGCACGAAATACGGGCACAGCACGCTGGCGCCGACCTGGGTGCTGACCAGGGCCAGATCCTGGTACAGGGTCTCGCTCAGGCTGACGACGGCGTGCTTGGTCACGTTGTAGGCCCCCAGGTTGGGAGCGTTGAGCAGCCCGGCCATGCTGGCGGTGTTGACGATGTGGCCGCGCCAGGCCGGGTCGGCCTGGGCAGCAGCGAGCATCATGGGCGTGAACAGGCGCACGCCGTGGATCACGCCCCACAGGTTCACGCCCAGCACCCATTGCCAGTCCTGCAACGAGTTTTCCCAGATCAGCCCGCCAGCGCCCACACCGGCGTTGTTGAGCACCAGTTGCGGTGCGCCGCAGTGCTGCTGCACCTGGGCGGCAAAGCGCTCCATGGCCTGGGCGTCGGCCACGTCCACGGTCTGCGCCAGCACCGTGCAGCCGGCGGCGCGCAACTCGGTGGCCGCAGCCTGCAGGGCGTCGGCCTGCACGTCGGCCAGCACCAGGTTCATGCCGCGCTCGGCCGCCTCGCGGGCGCAGGCCAGGCCCAGGCCAGAGCCCGCGCCGGTAATGACGGCGGTGGCGCCGTGAAAATGCTCGATCATGGCAATGCTACTTATTTGATAGCCGCTAGCGCTTGTCCAGCAAGCGCTAGGGCCTGATTTTTATCGTAATCAAGCACCCACCAGGGCGCTCACGCCGCCATCCACCGCCATCCACTGGCCGGTGATGTGCTTGCCTGCCGGGCTGGCCAGCAGCAGCGCCAGGCCCTTCAGGTCTTCGTCGTCGCCCAGGCGGCCCAGCGGCGCCTTGGCGGCCATCTTGTCCTCGCCCAGGGCGGCGATGATGCCGCTGGCCATCTTGGTCTTGAAGAAGCCGGGGCAGATGGCGTTGACGCGGATGCCGTACGGCCCCCACTCGCCCGCCAGCGCGCGCGTGAAGTTGAGCACCGCGCCCTTGGAGGTGTTGTAGGCAATGGTTTTCATGCCCACCGGATTGCCACCCAGGCCGGCGATGGAGGCGACGTTGATGATGCTGCCGCTGCGCCGCGCAATCATGCTGCCCTTGGCGATGGCCTGCGCCAGCAAAAAGTAGCCGCGCACGTTCAGGTCCATGACCTTGTCCCAGGCGCTGGCCGGATGATCCTCCGCCGGCGCACCCCAGGTGGCGCCGGCGTTGTTGATGAGGATGTCCACCTGGCCCAGTTCAGCAAGCGCCGCCTGCGCCAGACGGGCGATGTCGTCATCCTTGGCGCAATCGGCGGCGATGCTGCTGGCGGCAATGCCCTGCGCCTGCAGCGCAGCAACGGCCTGGGCCAGCTCGTCGGCCTTGCGCGCCACCAGCAGCACGCGTGCGCCGGCCTCGCCCAGGGCCTGCGCCATCTGCAGGCCCAGGCCGCGCGAGCCGCCGGTGACGAGGGCGCTCTGGCCGGTCAAGTCAAAAAGTTGTTGCACGCTGCGTGCCATGGGTGTCTCCCTTTGCGGTTGAAAAAGCAAAAGGCAATTGTGGGCAGCAGCGCTGGCGCCCGCTGTCACCTGCGCGATGCGCGCGGCGGCGCTACAGCAGGTCGGGCGTGAGTGCTGCCAGCAGCACCGTGGCGCTGTGGCCTTCGCGCTGGCGCTGGCGCAGCCACCACAGGGCGCCCTTGCGGATGCTGCAGTCGCCCGCCGTGATGCCCAAGAGCTGCGCCGCCACCTGCCCGAGCTGCGGCTGGTGGCCCACGACCAGCACCGCGCCGCGTGCCTGTGGCCATTGCACCAGCTCCAGCAGCTCGGCCGCCGTGCCGCCGGGCAGCAGCTCGGCGCGGCGCTTGAACTTGCGCCCCAGCGCCTGGGCCGTCTGCTCGGTGCGCAGCGCCGGGCTGGCGAGCACGCGCAGGCCCTGCGGCAGCTGGCGATCGAGCCAGGCGGCCATGCGCGCGGCCTGTTTTTCGCCGCGCGGCGTCAGGGCACGCAGCAGATCGTCGCCACCGTCGGTGTTCTCATGCGCCTCGGCGTGGCGCCACAAAATCAAATCCATCATCGTTGCTTCTTGCGCGGTGCTGCGGGTTGGCTGTAGCGCTGCATGAGCGCGGCCTGCGCGCCCTTGCCGTGCACGGGCTCGGGCGGCGGGCTGTACTGGCCGCCGGGCTGCTGGCTCCAGGCGCCCTGCTCGTCGTGCAGGTAGGCCACCAGGCATTCGTCGATGATGCGCTGGCGCAGCTGCGCATCGTGGATCGGCCAGGCGAGCTCGACGCGGCGCAGCATGTTGCGGTTCATCCAGTCGGCGCTCGACAGGTACAAATCCTGCTGCTCGCCGGCGCCGAAGTAAAACACCCGCGTGTGCTCCAGAAAGCGCCCGATGACGGAGCGCACGCGGATGTTGTCGCTCAGCCCCGGCAGCTGCGCCGGCAACATGCAGGCGCCGCGCACGATGAGGTCGATGCGCGCGCCCTGCTGGCCGGCGCGCAGCAGGGCCTGGATCAGCACCTCGTCGGTGAGGGCATTCATCTTCAGCACGATGCGCGCGTACTGTCCGGCCTGCGCTGCCTGCGCCACCTGCTCGATTTTCTCGACCATGCGTTTTTGCAGGTAGAACGGCGCCAGCATCAACTGGCGCAGCTTGGGCGGGCGGTTCTGGCTCGCCAGGTGGCTAAAAACCCCGTCCATGTCGGCCGTCAAGTCCTCGTTGCAGGTCAGCAGGCCCAGGTCGGTGTACAGGCGCGCGGTGCGCGGGTTGTAGTTGCCGGTCGAGAGGTGGCCGTAGCGGCGCAGGCTGCGGCCTTCGCGGCGCGTGACAAGCAGCATCTTGGCGTGCGTCTTCAGGCCGACGACGCCGTACACCACCTGCGCGCCCAGGGCTTCGAGTGCCTCCGCCCAGTTGATGTTGGCCTCTTCGTCAAAGCGCGCCTTCAGCTCGACCACGGCCATGACTTCCTTGCCCCGGCGCACGGCCTCGCGCAGCAGCTCCATGAGCTCGGAGTCGGCGCCAGTGCGGTAAATGGTTTGCTTGATGACCAGCACGTCGGGGTCGTGCACCGCCTCGCGCAAAAAGGCGATGACGGCGTCAAAACTCTCGAACGGGTGGTGCAGCAGCAGGTCGCGCTGGCGCATCTGCGCCAGGATGGACTGGCCCGGCACCAGCCCCTGCGGCCAGGCGCCGCGCCAGGGCGGGAACAGGAGCGCAGGACGCTCGGCCAGATCGACCAGCTGCGCCAGGCGCACCAGGTTCACCGGCCCATGCACCCGGAACACGGCCTGCGCCGGCAGGGCGAACTGCGCCTGCAGAAAATCGGACAAAAAGCGTGTGCAGCTGGCCGACACCTCCAGGCGCACGGCCTGGCCGTAGTGGCGCTGCTGCAGCCCCTGGCGCAGGGCGGTGCGCAGGTTGCGCATATCGTCCTCGTCCACCGCCAGCTCGGAGTGGCGCGTGACGCGAAATTGCGAGAACTCACTGACCTCGCGTCCCGGGAACAAATCGGCGAGGTGCGCGCGGATGACGCTCGAGAGCAGCACGGACAAGGCTTCTTTCGGCGCCACGCGCGCCGGCATCCGGATGACGCGCGGCAGCGCGCGCGGCACGCGCACGATGGCGATCTCGTTGGCGCGTCCAAACGCATCCTGGCCCTTGAGGCGGACGATGAAATTGAGCGACTTGTTGGCCACCATGGGAAAGGGGTGCGCCGGGTCGAGCCCCACCGGGATCAGCAGCGGACGCACCTCGCGCTCGAAGTATTCCTGCACCCAGCGGCGTTGCTCGCCGGTGCGCTCGCCGTGCGAGACGATGCGCAGCCCCTGCTGCGCCAGCGCCGGCGTCAGCACCTCGTTGTAGAGCTGGTACTGGCGCGCCACCAGGTCTTGCACGGCAGCCATCAGGGCATCAAAACTCGCCGGGCTGTAGCCGCCCTTGGCCTCCCCTTCCTGCAGCGCCGTGATGTGCAGGGCCGCACGCACTTCAAAGAATTCGTCGAGGTTCGAGGAGACGATGCACAGGTAGCGCAGGCGTTCGAGCAGCGGCACATCGGCGCGCCGGGCCCAGTCGAACACCCGTTCGTTGAAAGCCAGGATGCTGTGGTCACGGTCGAGCAGCATGGTGCCCGCCAGCTCCGGCGCCAGCGGCGCCACCAGCGGTACGGCCACGGGAGACATGGCCGCAGCGCACTCAGCGGCCGGCCCCCGGGGCTCGGCCAGCACAGGAATCAAGGACGACATGGCAAACAAGGTCAGTGGGCAAGCCGCGCAGTATCAAAACGCCAGGTGACAACTTGATGACAAACGCATGACAGGCACATGACCGTCATCATTGCCCCAAAAAATGCCGACGATAACGCGCCGGCAGATCGGCCATGCGCATGAACATGGGCAGGTCGGCGGTGTTGAAGTCCGGGTCCCAGGCCGGGGCCCCGAGCACGCGCGCACCCAGGCGCAGGTAGCCCTTGATGAGCGCCGGCGGCTCGACGCTGAGCGAGCCATCGAGCTGCTGCACCGGCAGCGCCAGGCGCGGGAACACCTGGTACTCGATCGGTGCCAGGTGGCTCTGGCGCAGCTGCTGCCAGATGCTGGCGGCGACGTCGCCGCTGACCAGGCCGTTGTTGACCACGAAATCCGCCAGCGCGCCCCACAGCGCCAGCACCACGCCACCATGGCGGTGCTCGGCGTGCACGCAACTGCGCCCGAGTTCGACCATGCGCGGGCGCAGTGCGCGCAGGCGCGTCAGGTCGAATTCGAGGTCGCTGTAGGTGCTGCCGATGCGCCGCGCCTGCGCCGGCGTCAGCACGCGGTAGGTGCCGACGACCTCGCCGCTGTCCTGGCTGCGCACCAGCAGGTGCTCGCAATAATCGTCGAACAGGTCGATGTCGTGCCCGGGCAGGGTGGCGGGCAGGCGCGCACCCATCTCCTGCACGAACACCGTATGCCTCAGCCGCTGCGCCGCGCGCACCTCGTCCTGGTGGCGCGCCCAGGCCACCTCCAGGCCGCTCCTGGCAGCCGGCTGCGCACCCAGCCCCAGGCCAGGGCGGTGAAGTGACCCCCGGGGCAAGGAGGGCAGGGGCGACAGGGGCAAAGTCGGCGAGGGCAACTCTTTCATGGCGATACCTTTCGTGCGGCCCGGTGGCCGTGGCCCGACTCTCGGGCGCCGCCATGACACCCCCATGACGGTGGTTTTTTGGCATCAAATACAATTTGGAACAGATTTTGCATTTCCATCGGATATAACCCCCTCGCATGTCCCCCACCACCGCTGTGTCGGCCCTGCTTGCCGCCGCCTTGGAGAGCGATTCGCCCCTGCAACGCACCCTGCGCGAGCAGCAGACGCTGCTTGACAGCGCCGGGGTCGGCATCGTCTTCATTCGCCAGCGCCAGGTGGTGCACTGCAACCAGCGCTACGCTGA
>JAJTBK010000494.1 GCA_021286965.1 Comamonadaceae bacterium
GGCGCGTGACACCTACGAAATCATGCGCGCCGAGGATGTGGGCTGGAGCGCCAACAAAATCGTGCTTGGCAAACTCTCGGGCCGCAACGCCTTCAAGCAGCGCCTGCAGGAACTGGGCGTGCAGCTCGACTCCGAGGCTGACGTCAACGCCGCCTTTGCCAAGTTCAAGGAACTGGCAGACCGCAAGAGCGAGATTTTTGACGAAGACATCCTCGCCCTGGTCAGCGACGAGAGCCTGGCACACGAGAAGGAGCAGTACGGCTTCGTCTCCCTCGCCCAGCACAGCGAAACCGGCGAGCGCCCGCAGGCGCGCATCGTCTTCACCGTCGGCGGCCAGGAGGTGCAGGGCCAGGCGCAGGGCAACGGCCCGGTCGATGCCTCGTTCCAGGCCATCGAGTCGCACGTGAAAAGCGGTGCCGAGATGCAGCTGTACTCGGTCAACGCCATCAGCGGCTCGACCGATGCGCAGGGCGAGGTCACCGTGCGCCTGCAAAGCAACGGCCGCGTGGTCAACGGCGTGGGCGCCGACCCGGACATCATCGTCGCCTCGGCCAAAGCCTACCTGAGCGCGCTCAACAAGCTGCACAGCAAGGCCGACAAAGTGGCGGCCCAGGGTTGATCCGTACTTGATTTAGAGCAAGCGTCCCAACGCAGCCCGGGTGGGCGTTTTATAATTTCACCCACTTTCTTGAAAAGTCACGCAATTACTTGATATTGCGTGACTTTTTTCCATTGGCTACACTGCTACAGACTTTCTTGCTGCCAGGGGTATTCGGATGCAAAAGACCCGCCTTGCCGTTCTCGGACGCTTTTCCCAATGGTGTAGCCTGGCCGCCCTGAGCCTGGCGCTGGCCACGCCCATGGCCCATGCGGCAGCGGAGAAAAAACCGGCCAAGAAAAACGTCGCCAGCAGCACGAGCGTGAAAAAGCGCAGCGAAGTGCGCAAGGCCGAGCCGACGCGCAAGCTCGCCAGCCAGGGCAAGTCCCAGCGCCTGCGCACCCACCTGCCAGTGCGCGGCGCCAAGACCTCGGCCCGCGCCCTGGCGGCAGCGCCGGTGGTGCCCGAGCGCCAATCCTTTGGCCAGCTCGCCGGCCTGCACAAGACCGACGATCCGCTCGATCTCAAGTCCAGCGTCGCCCTGGTGGTGGACCAGGACACGCACGAAGTGCTGCTGAGCAAGAACGACAAGGCCGTGCTGCCGATCGCCTCCATCACCAAGCTCATGACGGGCCTGCTGGTGGCCGAGGCGCACCTGCCGCTCGATGAACACCTGAGCATCACCCAGGACGACGTGGACACCGAAAAAGGCAGCCGCTCGCGCCTGTCGGTCGGCACCACGCTCACGCGCGGCGAGCTGCTGCACCTGGCGCTGATGTCGAGCGAAAACCGCGCCGCCCACGCCCTGGGCCGCACCTACCCTGGTGGCCTGGAGGTGTTCGTTGCCAAGATGAACGCCAAGGCGCAGCAGCTGGGCATGAAGGACACGCGCTACGTCGAGCCGACCGGCCTGTCCAGCCACAACCAGTCGAGTGCGCGCGACCTGGCCACCCTGGTCGGCGTGGCGCACGGCGTGCCACTGCTGCGTGAGCTCTCGACCTCGCCGAGCTATGAAGTCGCCGTCGGCCACCGCACCCTGCAGTTCAACAACACCAACCGCCTGGTCAAGAGCCCGGCGTGGGACATCGGCCTGCAGAAAACGGGCTATATCTCCGAAGCCGGGCGCTGCCTGGTGATGCAGGCCGAGGTTTCCGGGCGCAAGCTCATCATGGTGTTCCTCGATTCGGCCGGCAAGTTCAGCCGTCTGGGCGACGCCGAGCGCGTGCGCCACTGGGTCGAGGCGCGCAGCGGCCGCTAAAGGCCGTCAGCGCAGCAGGGCGCTGGTGCTGAGCAGGCCGAGCCAGGTCAGCAGCAGCGAGCCGCCCAGGTGCGCACCCGCCACCAGCAGCGCCAGCCCCAGGCGCTGCTGCAGCAGCAGGCCCATCACTTCGGCGGAAAAGCTGGAGAACGTCGTCAGCGCCCCGAGGAAGCCTGTCACCAGCAGCAGGCGCCAGGCCGGATCGAGCTGCGGCAGGGCCTGGAACACGGCCACGCACACCCCCACCAGATAGCCGCCAAGCAGGTTGGCCGCCAGCGTGCCCCACGGCAGCAGGCTGCCCGGTTGCGACAGCCACAGGCCCAGCCCCCAGCGGGCGAGGGCACCCAGGCAGGCACCCAGGCAGATCGAGACGATGGACAACATGGTGTGCGGGAAATCAGGGCTGTAGGAAATCGTCCAGCGCCAGGCCAAACGCGGCCGAGCCGCACAGCGTCAGGCTCAGCTGCAGTCGTTGCGTGGGTGCGGCCGGTGCCAGCTGCAGCTGCGCGCTGTGCGGCAGGTAGCTGCAGGCCAGGGGCTGGCCGTCTTCCGTTTGTGCCTGCAGTTCGTAGTCCCAATCAAAGCCTTCGTCGATCGGCCCCTGGCGGCCGGGGAATTGGGCCTGTGCCCAGGTCAGCAGCTGCACCACCTCGGCGCACAGGGCCGGCAGGTGCGTGGCGCTGACGCAGGCCATGGCGTCCCAGCAAGGCTGGCCGTTGGCGTCTTCGCTGTAGTCGAAATCAAGGTAATCCAGGGCCATGGGGCGTCACTCGGCGGTTGGGCGGCGGCTGAGGTTGGCTGGCACTCCGGCCTGGCCGGCACGGCGGGCACGGAACAGGGCGGCGCGCATGAGGAAGATGTTCGTCACCGGCACCGTGATGGCGACGAACAGCGCCAGCAGCAGCGGGTGCAGTGCCAGCCGGTAGCCGAGCAGCGAGAAATACAAAATGCTGGCGTGCATCACGCACCACAGGCCCAGGGTGGCGACGATGGCCGGGGCGTGCACGCGCTCGAAATAGGTTTTCAGGCGCAGCAGGCCGAGCGAGCCCACCAGGGCGATGGCCGCGCCCAGCAGCACCAGGGCGGCGATGGTGATCTCGGCCCACAGGGGCAGGGTGCTGGCGTTCATTCGATCACCTCGCCGCGCAGCAGGAACTTGGCCATGGCGGTGGAGCCGACGAAGCCGAACAGCGCCACCAGCAGCGCCGCTTCAAAGTAGTGCACCGTGGCGTAGTACATGCCCAGCACCAGCATCAGCAACATGCCGTTGAGGTACATGGTGTCCAGCGCCAGCACCCGGTCCTGAGCGCTCGGGCCGCGCAGCAGGCGCAGCAGGGACAGCAGCATGGCCAGCGCCAGCAGGGCCAGGGCCAGGGGCAGGGCCCAGGAGAGGACGGTCATTCAAAAATCTCCCGCAGTGGCTGCTCGTAGTGGGTTTTCACATGCGCGACGATGGCCTGTGGGTCCTGTACCTCGAGCACGTGCAGCAGCAGCATCGAACGATCGAGCGCCAGCTCTGCCCAGACCGTGCCGGGGGTGATGCAGACGATGGTCGCCAGCACCGCCAGGGCGTTCGGGTCGCGCAGCTGCAGCGGAATGTGTACGAAGGCGCTCGGATGGCGCTGCAGGCCAGGGCGCAGGATGATGCGCAGCACCTGCCAGTTCGAGACCACGCTGTCGGCCATGACGCGCAGGCCCAGGCGCAGGATGCGGCCCGGGCGACGGATGCGCACCGGCAGCGGCCGCAGTGCGCCCGTGAGCAGTGGCACCAGCAGTGCCAAGAGCAGCGCCAGCAGCAGGTGGCCGCTGCTGGCCGAGCGGTTGAGCAGCAGCCAGAGCAGGAACAGCACGCCCGAGAGCACGGGGGCGGGCAGGAGTTTTTTCATGGCGCCTCCGGGGTGGGGTGGGGCGCTGCCATGGGCTTGGCCTGCATGACGGCGCGGATGTAGGTGTGCGGTGCGTGCAGGGCGTTGGCGCTGGCCTGGGTGAACTGCAGTACCAGCGGCGCCTGCACCGTCAGCCACAGGCAGGCGGCGAGCAGGGCGGCGATGGGCAGCCCTTCGAGCACGCGCAGCTGGGGGGCATGGCGATCTTGCGCGGCCCAGAAATGGCGCATACCGGTGCGCGTGAGCGCCAGCAGCGCCAGCAGCCCGGTGCCGATCATCAGGCCCAGCAGGGCCCAGCCGATGGCGCCGGGGCGCAGTCCGCCCGAGGCGCCCAGGCCCAGCGGGTTGAGCAAGGCGGTGAGCATGGCAAATTTGCCGACAAAGCCCGACAGCGGCGGCAGCCCCGCAATCACCAGCGTGCAGGCCAGGAAGGCCAGGCCGAGGAAGGCGGCCGCAGCCGGAATCACGCGCCCGATCAGGGCCTCTTCTTCATCGTCGAGGTTCACGCCTTGGGCCGGCAGCAGCTCGGGGTTGAGGAAGGGGGCGTCTTCGTCGTCGGCGTCGGGGCGCGTGCCGTCGTTGCGCCAGCGCTCGATCAGGTCGGCCAGCAGGAACAATGCTGCCACCGCCAGGGTGGAGCTGGGCAGGTAGTACAGCAGCGCCGCCGTGAGTTCGGTATGCCCCAGGCCCATGGCGGCGAGCAGCGTGCCCGAGGAGAGCACGGCGGCGTAGCCCGCCAGGTGCGTGCTGCGCTGCGAGCCCATCATGCCGACGGCGCCAAACACCATGGTGACCATGCCGCAGCCGAGCAGCCAGGGCCCGCCCCAGAGGCTGGAGACGCCGGCCTCACTGCCAAAGAGCAGCGTCCACAGGCGCAGTAGGGTGTAGATGCCGACCTTGGTCATGAGGGCAAAGAGCGCACCCACGGGCGCCGTGGCGGCGCCGTAGGCCGGCACCAGCCAGAAGTTCAGCGGCCAGGCGGCGGCCTTGATGAGAAAAGCCGTCGCCAGGATGCCGGCGCCGGCGTGCAGCAGGCCCCGGTCGCCGGGCGCCACCTGGGCGATGTTGCGCGCCAGGTCGGCCATGTTGAGCGTGCCCGTCAGGCCGTAGAGCATGGCGGCGCCGATCAGGAACAGTGTCGAGGCGGCCAGGTTGATGGCGATGTAATGCAGCCCGGCCTGCACCCGGGCGCGTCCCGAACCGTGCAGCAGCAGGCCATACGAGGCGGCGAGCAGGATCTCGAAGAAGACGAACAGGTTGAACAGGTCGGCCGTGAGAAAGGCACCGGCCAGGCCCATGAGCTGGAACTGGAACAGCGGGTGGTAATGCACGCCGGCGCGGTGCCAGCGGGCGGCGGCAAACACGATCGACGCCAGGGCGACGAAGGAGGAGAGCACCAGCATCAGGGCCGTCAGCCGGTCGAGCGCGAGCACGATGCCAAACGGTGCCGGCCAGTTGCCGGGCAGGTACACGCCCAGGGTGGCGGTGGAGCCGGCGCGGTCGCTGTACAGCAACAGCAGCAGCGCCACGCCCAGGCCCGCCAGGGTGGAAGCAATGTTCAGCGCCAGCTTGCCGCGCTGGCGCTCTTCGCCCAGCAGCAGCATCAGGGCCGCCGTCAGCAGCGGCAGCAGGATCGGGGCGAGCAGCAGATGCGGCATCAGGCGCTCGGCCAGGGGCAGCCAGGTGGCGCTGTTCATGGCATCTCCCGGTGCTCGCGTGCGTGGCTGCCGTCCACGTGGTCGGTGCCGGACATGCCGCGCGCAGCCAGCAGTACGACCAGGAACAGTGCCGTCATGGCAAAGCCGATGACGATGGAGGTCAGCACCAGTGCCTGTGGCAGCGGGTCGGCGTAGTGCTGCAGGTCTTGCACCAGGCCGGCCTGCAGCACCGGCGGCTTGCCCGTTTGCAGGCCCAGGCGCCCCATGCTGAAGATGAACAGGTTGACGGCATAGGACAGCAGCGACAGTCCCATGATGATCTGGAAGGTGCGTGGGCGCAGCAGCAGCCACACGCCAGCGCCAGT
Source organism: Comamonadaceae bacterium (assembly GCA_021286965.1). Classification (GTDB taxonomy): domain Bacteria; phylum Pseudomonadota; class Gammaproteobacteria; order Burkholderiales; family Burkholderiaceae_C; genus Paenacidovorax. Next base: position 5,766 of record JAJTBK010000494.1, read on the forward strand.
GAAGACGCCAATCGCCAGGGCGAGCACGATTTCCATTACAACCCTCCTCCTGTTGCACTATTGTTTTTATAGCTGTTAGCGCTTGCTGTATAAGAGCTGGAGCGTGTTTTTATGCCTGATTCTGGCAACGCCTGGCCCTCTTCCAGCAGGCGTGCGTGCCAGCGGTGGCCGCGAATTGACTGGTGCGCAAGCGCCGTCAGGATCAGCAGCGTGGCGCCCACCACGAGGGCGAACACGCCGATGTCGAAGAACAGCGCGCTGGCCACGTGCACCTCGCCCAGCCAGGGCAGCTGCAGGTGTGCGGTGTGCGTGGTCAGGAAGGGGTAGCCCCAGGCCAGTGCCCCGCTGCCCGTGGCCAGCGCGCACAGCAGGCCGGTGGCGATCCAGCGCCGGGGCGACAGCGGCAGGTGCGCCTGCACCCATGCCGTGCCCGAGATGATGTACTGCAGGATCAGTGCTACCGACAGCACCAGCCCGGCGACGAAGCCGCCCCCGGGCTCGTTGTGTCCGCGCAGGAAGATGTAGGCCGCCACCAGCACCGCCAGCGGCAGCAGCAGGCGCACCAGCACGGCGGGCACCATCAGGTAGCCAACGGCCGTGTCCTGGGCGTGGCGCGGGTTCAGCAGATCGGTCTGCAGGTCGGCCGGCACGGCGCGCTGCTGCGGCGGCAGATCCATGCTCTCGCGCGCCGGGCGAAAACGCCGCAGCAGGGCGTAAACGGTGAGGGCGACGATGGCCAGGACGACGATTTCGCCAAAGGTGTCGAAGCCCCGGAAATCGACCAGCATGACGTTCACCACGTTCGTGCCCCCGCCCTCGCTCAGGGCGCGTTCGAGGAAGAAGGTCGAGGTGCTCTCGGGAAAGTCGCGGCTCATCATGGCAAAGGCCAGCCAGGCCATGCCGCCGCCGGCGGCCAGCGCCAGCAGCAGGTCGCGCAGGCGCCGCCGGCGCGTGCCGCGTGCGCGCAGGTGCAGGGCTTCGTTGCGCTGCGGCAGCCAGCGCAGGCCCAGCAGTATGAGTACGGTGCTCACCAGTTCGACGGCGATCTGCGTCAACGCCAGGTCGGGGGCGGAAAACCACAGGAAGGTGATGCAGGTGGCCAGCCCGGCGCCGCCGAGCAGCGTCAGCGCCGCCAGGCGGTGGAACTTGGCCTGCCAGGCGGCGGCGATGGCGCACAGGCCGCCGAGCAACCACAGGAGCACGAAGGCGCTGGACAGCGGCAGGCTGGCACGCTGGCCCAGGCGCAGGCCGTGCAGCAGCAGCGGCGCTGCAGCGGCCACCAGGCTGGCCAGCACCAGCCACAGCATCTGCCACTGCAGGCGGCGCGTGCCCAGCAGCCGGCGGCCCTGGCGCGCAGTGCGCGACAGCTGTGCCAGCAGGGCCTGGAAGATGCGTTCGCCATCCAGGCGCGCCAGCACCGGCGTGCGCGTGAGGCGGCCACTGTGCTGCGCCGGGCGCAGGGCGCGGTACAGCAGCGCGCCGCCCAGCAGCGCCAGCAGGCTCATCACCACCGGGGCGTTCCAGCCATGCCACAGCGCCAGGCTGAACGCCGGCAGCGCACCGCCCACCACCGGGGCGGCGGCGGCGCTGAGGAAGGGTGCAATCACCTGGCCCGGCAGCGTGCCCACCAGCAGGCAGGTGAGCACCAGCAGCTCGACCGGCACGCGCATCCAGCGTGGGGGCTCGTGCGGTGTGTGCGGCAGATCCTGGGCCGGCGGGCCGCAGAACACCTCCAGCGTCAGGCGCAGCGAGTAGGCGACGCTGAACATGCCGGCGAGCGTGGCGGCAATCGGCAGGGCCCAGCGCACAGCGGCCGGGGCGACATCAAGGAACACGGTTTCGGCAAAGAACATTTCCTTGGACAAAAAACCGTTGAGCAGTGGCACGCCGGCCATGGCCGCGCTGGCCACCATGGCCAGCGTGGCCGTGATCGGCATGGCGTGGCGCAGGCCCGAGAGGCGGCGCAGGTCGCGCGTGCCGCTTTCATGATCGACGATGCCCGCCGCCATGAAGAGCGAGGCCTTGAAGGTGGCGTGGTTCATGATGTGGAACACCGCCGCCACCGCCGCCAGCGGACTGTTGAGGCCGAGCAGCAGGGTGATCAGGCCCAGGTGCGAGACTGTGGAGTAGGCCAGCAGGCCCTTGAGGTCGTTCTGGAACATGGCGGCAAAGCCGCCCAGCAGCAAGGTGATGAGTCCGGCGCCACCGACGAGCCAGAACCAGGGCTCGGTGCCGCTGAGCACCGGCCACAGGCGTGCGAGCAGGAAGACCCCGGCCTTGACCATGGTGGCCGAATGCAGGTAGCTCGACACCGGCGTGGGCGCCGCCATGGCGCGCGGCAGCCAGAAGTGAAAGGGAAATTGCGCGCTTTTCGTCAGCGCCCCGAGCAGGATCAGCACCAGCGCTGCCAGGTACAGCGGGTGCGCCTGCACCTGGCTGGCGGCGGCCAGCACATGGTCAAGGTCGTAGCTGCCGACGATGTGCCCGAGCACCAGCAGCCCCGCCAGCAGCGCCAGGCCGCCGGCGCCGGTCACGGTGAGCGCCATGCGCGCGCCCCGGCGCGCGTCCTGGCGGTGGTGCCAGTAGCCGATCAGCAAAAAGGAGAACAGGCTGGTGAGCTCCCAGAAGAACGCCAGCTGGATCAGGTTGCCCGACAGCACCACCCCCAGCATGGCGCCCATGAAGGCCAGCAGGAAGGAGAAGAAGCGCGGCGCCGGATCGGCCGGCGAGAGGTAGTAGCGCGCATACAGCACCACCAGTGCGCCAATGCCCAGCACCAGCATGGCGAACATCCAGGCAAAGCCATCGAGGCGCAGCACCAGCTGCAGGCCAAACTGCGGCAGCCAGGCGATCTCTTGGCGCAGCACGCCGCCTTGCGCCACTTCGGGGAAAAGCAGCGCCATCTGCACCGTGCACCACAGAGCGATCAGGCCGGCCAGGGTGGATTCGGTGTTGCGGGCGTTGGCGGGGAGGATGGCAGCCAGCAGGCTGCCAAGAAAGGGCAGGATGAGTAGTTGAACCAGCGGCATTGCGCTGCATTCTACGGCCATGTTCGTTGGCCGTTTTGCTATCAAAACCTGAGCTGCTGGCGCAGACAGGTTATGCCTTGGCAGTAATTTGGTTCAGGGCTTGGGGGCCAGCGGCTTGTCAGGACGATCCGGCATCGGCGGGGCTTTGGGGGCTGCGGGGAAGGCGCTGGCAGCCGGGGGCGCCGGGATGTGCAGTGCGTAGCCCTGCCCGTCCACCGTCAGGCCCTGGCCTGAGAGCTGGGCGGCGCGGGTCGGGCCGATGCCCGGGACGCGGGCGATGAAGTCTTCCCAGCTGCGAAACGGCCCCTTCTCGCGCGCCTTGAGGATGCGCGCCGTCAGTGCCGGGCCCAGGCCGCGCACACCGTCGAGTTCGGCCTCCTTGGCCTGGTTGACTTCGACGGCCGCCCAGGCCGGGGCCAGGCACAGCCAGGCCACGGCGGCAAGCAGGGCTGCACGCAGCCGGGACAGGGCAGAGGGGGTCATGGGAGGCTCCTTTTCTTCCAACGGGACATCACAATTCTTCAACGCGGCGCGCTGGGTAGCTGTCCCAGCTTTGGCAGCCGGGGCATTGCCAGAAATGCTGGCGCGCCTCGAAGCCACAGGCCGCACAGCGGTAGCGCATCAGCGGCTTGGCGGCCTGCTCCAGGGCGCGCTGCACGTCGCCGTGGTGTTCTTCGTGCTGCAGCGGCTCGGCGGCCAGCCACTGTGTGGCCGCGACCAGGGAAGGCTCGTGCGCCAGATGCTGGGCGTAGCGTGCGCGCCCGGGGCGTGTGGCGTCGCCGCTGGCCTGGTCGAGCTGCACCAGGGCCGCGAGCAGATCCAGGCCCGGCGCTGCCTGGTAATGGCGCTCCAGCAGGGCCTGCGCCGGGGCGCTGCGCCCGCAGGCGGCGGCGGCTTCGAGCAGCAGTGGCGCCGCGAGGGGCAGGGCGGCCGGGGCTTGCTGCGCCAGCTGCTCCAGGGTGTCGCAGGCGGCGCGGGCGTCGCCGCAGCGCTGCTGCTGGCGTGCACGCTCGATGAAGGGGCGCGGTGCCTGCGGCGCCACTGTCTGCGCCTGCTGCAGCAGCGTGCGCGCGCCGGCCTCGTCGCCCTGGGCGGAGGCCGTCTGGGCCTGCTCGCACAGGTAGTGCGCCTGGCGGGTGCTGAAGTCGCCCTGCTGCGCTGCCTGCAGCTTGGCGGCGATGGCCGCTGCCTGCGGCCAGTCTCGGGTGCGCTCGTAGATGGCCAGACGCGCCAGGCGTGCTTCCTGCTCGAACGGCGTGCCTTCGAGGGGCTTGAGCGCGTCCTCGGCGCGGTCGAGCAGCCCGGCCTTTAAGAAGTCCAGCGCCAGTGCGTGCTGGGCGCGTTCGCGATCGGCGCGCGAGAGGTCGGCGCGCGAGAGCAGGTGCTCGTGCACGCGCACCGCGCGGTGGTATTCGCCCCGGCGGCGAAACAGGTTGCCCAGGGCAAAGTGCAGCTCGGAGGTGTCGGGGTCGTTCTGCACGGCCTCGATGAAGGCGTCGATGGCCTGGTCCTGCTGTTCGTTGAGCAGGTAGTTCAGGCCCTTGAAGTAGGCCTTGGGCGCCTGGCGGTTTTCCTGGCGCAGCTGGCGCAGGTCAAAGCGCGAGGCCCACCAGCCCAGGGCAAAGGCCAGGGGCAGGCCGAGCAGGATCCAGCTGAGGTCAAATTCCATGGGGCGGCAGTTCGGCGTTGGCGGGCAGCGGCGGCTCGGTCGCCGGCAGTGGCGCAGCGCTGGCCGCTGCAGCCTGTGCGCGGCGCGCGGCGCTGCGGTGGCGCCACCAGCGCGGCACCATGCCGAGCACGCCCACGACCAGGCCGAGGCCAAAGGCGGAGAGCACGATCAGCACCATGGGCGCGCGCCACTGCGTGCCAAAGAAGAAGTGCACGCTGGCGTCTTGCTGGTTGTTCAGCGCAAAGGCGAAGAGGGTAAAAAAAATGGCTGCCTTGAGCAGCCACAGGAGGTATTTCATAGGTCTCCCCGGTGGTGGGGCGATTCTATGCGCCTGTTTCAGGCGGCAATTGCGCTACCGCTTCGCGCAGCGCCTTGCCGGGCTTGAAGTGCGGCACCCGCTTGGGCGGGATGTGCACCGCTGCACCGCTGCGGGGGTTGCGCCCCAGGCGTGGCGGGCGGTGCGTGACCGAAAAGCTGCCAAAGCCCCGCACTTCGATCCGGTGGCCACGCACCAGGGCGTCGCCGACGGCGTCCAGAATGGTCTTGACGGCCAGTTCGGCGTCGCGCTGCGTGAGCTGGCCAAAACGGGCGGCCAGTTCTTCGACGAGGTCGGATCGGGTCATGGGGGCTTGGGCGGGTGTGCCCCGGCACCAGCCCTGGAGGGGCCGGCGCCGGATGGCGGCTTACTTGTCGGAGTTGTCCAGCTTGGCGCGCAGCAGGGCGCCCAGGCTGGTGGTGCCGGCGTTGCTCGAAGACTGGCTCAGGGTGGCCATGGCTTCTTGCTGGTCGGCCTGGTCCTTGGCGCGGATCGACAGCTGGATGTTGCGCGTCTTGCGGTCCACGTTCACCACCACGGCGGTGACTTCGTCGCCTTCCTTGAGCACGCTGCGGGCGTCTTCGACGCGGTCGCGCGAGATTTCGGAGGCGCGCAGGTAGCCGACGATGTCTTCGCCGAGGTCGATCTCAGCGCCGCGCTGGTCCACGGTCTTGACCTTGCCGGTCACGATCTGGCCCTTGTCGTTCACGGTCACGAAGGTCGTGAATGGGTCGCCGTCGAGCTGCTTGATGCCCAG
>JAJTBK010000496.1 GCA_021286965.1 Comamonadaceae bacterium
GGTGTAGGCCAGCTCGCGCGTGATGCCCTGGCCCACGAGCGTGGGCAGGCGCTGCAGCGTGCCGACGTCGGCCACCATGCCGATGTCGATCTCCTTGATGGAGAAACTCGCGTCGCTGCTGGCGTAGCGCATGTCGGCGCACACCACCAAGTCCACCCCGCCGCCAATGCAGGCGCCGTGGATGGCGGCCAGCACGGGCTTGCGGCAGCGCTCCAGGCTGGTGAGGGTGTCTTGCAGATCGAGGATGACGCGGCGCAGCTTCTCGCGCTGGCGGCCCTCGCAGTCGTCGGCAATCTGCGCCGGCATCTGCATCATCATCGCCAGGTCGATGCCGGAGCAAAACAGCTTGCCCTCGGCACGCAGCACGGCCACGCGCACCGCTGCGGTGGCATCGACCCAGCCAAACACCTGGCGGATTTCCTGCCACATGGCGGCATTCATGGCATTGGCCTTGTCCGCGCGGTTGAGCGTGACGGTGGCAACCGCCCCCTCCAAGGTGACGCTGAGCGTTTCCAGGGCCAGGCCCGTCACGTTCGATTTTTCAGTATCTTTTTGGCCGCTAGCGCTTGCTGGCTGTGCGTTAGCAGCTCCTGTTTTAGGAGCAACTTCAGCCCCCAGGCGCAGCGCCAGCTCGGTGCCTTGCTTGATGGCGCGCTTGGCATCGAGCTCGGCCGCCTTGTCCGCGCCGCCGATCAGGTGCACGGCCACGCCCTGGGCCTCTAGCGCGGCTTGCAGCTCGCGGTTGGGGTCTTGGCCGGCGCAGACGATGACGTGATCGACCGGCAGCACCTGCTCCTGGCCCTCGACGGTGATGTGCAGGCCGGCGTCGTCCACCTTGCGGTACGCCACGCCAGCGAGCATGTGCACGCCCCGGTTTTTCAGGCCGGTGCGGTGAATCCAGCCCGTGGTCTTGCCCAGGCCCTCGCCGACCTTGCTGCTCTTGCGCTGCAGCAGCCAGACATGGCGCGGCACCTCACCGATCTGCCCGGGCTTGACGCCGCCGCGCAGGCTGCCGGTGGTGTCCACGCCCCATTCGGCAAAGAACTGGGCCTTGTCCAGGCTAGGGCTGCGGCCTTCGTGCAGCAGGTATTCGGAGACGTCAAAGCCAATGCCGCCGGCGCCAATCACGGCCACCTTCTTGCCCACGGGCTTTTTGTCGCGCAGCACGTCCAGGTAGCCCAGCACCTTGGGGTGCGTGATGCCTTCGATCTCCGGCAGGCGCGGCGTGATGCCGGTGGCCAGCACCACTTGTTTGAAACCGGCTTGCAGCAGGTCGTCGGCGCCCACGCGCTGGCCGAGCTGGACGGTCACGCCGGTGTGCTTGAGGCGTTCACCAAAGTAGCGCAGCGTCTCGTAGAACTCCTCCTTGCCCGGAATTTGCTTGGCGACGTTGAACTGGCCGCCAATCTCGCTGGCAGCGTCAAACAGCGTCACCTCCAGCCCGCGCTGCGCCGCCTCGGTGGCAAAGGCCAGGCCGGCAGGGCCGGCGCCCACCACCGCGACGCGCTCTTTTTTCGGTAGCGGCAGGGGCACGAGGATGGTTTCGTGGCAGGCGCGGGGGTTGACCAGGCAAGAGGTGATCTTGCCGCCAAAGGTGTGGTCCAGGCAGGCCTGGTTGCAGGCAATGCAGGTGTTGATGTCCTGGCTGCGGCCCTGGGCGGCTTTGTTGACGAACTCGGGGTCGGCCAGGAAGGGCCGGGCCATGCTCACCATGTCCGCCTGGCCGCTGGCCAGCACCTCCTCGGCCACCTCGGGCGTGTTGATGCGGTTGGTGGCCACCAGCGGAATGCCGACCTTGCCCTTGAGCTGCTCGGTGACCCAGGCAAAGGCGGCGCGCGGCACTTTGGTAGCGATGGTGGGGATGCGTGCCTCGTGCCAGCCGATGCCGGTGTTGAGGATGGTGACGCCGGCTTTCTCCAGCGCCTGCGCCAGCTGCACCACTTCTTCTTGCGTGGAGCCGCCTTGTACCAAATCCAGCATCGAGAGGCGGAAGATGAGGATGAAGTTGGCCCCCACGCGCTCGCGGGTGCGGCGCACGATCTCCAGCGCAAAGCGGATGCGGTTTTCGTAGCTGCCGCCGTAGATGTCGTCGCGCTGGTTGGTCTGCGCGGCGATGAATTCGTTGATCAGGTAGCCCTCCGAGCCCATGATCTCCACGCCGTCGTAGCCCGCGCTTTGCGCCAGCACGGCGGCGTTGGCGTAGTCCTCGATGGTCTGCTGCACCTGCGCGCCGCTCAGGGCCTGCGGGCTGAAGGGGCTGATCGGCGCTTTCAATGCGCTGGGCGCGACCATGTCGGGGTGGTAGGCGTAGCGGCCAAAGTGCAGGATCTGCATACAGATCTTGCCGCCAAAGGTGTGGTCCAGGCAGGCCTGGTTGCAGGCAATGCAGGTGTTGA
>JAJTBK010000512.1 GCA_021286965.1 Comamonadaceae bacterium
CCGATGGCGACGTCGCGGCCGGTCTTCATCTGGCCGTCGGCCTGCACGCGAATACGACCACGCAGGCGGTTGAGCACCAGGGTCTGCTGGGTCTCGGCCAGGCCGATTTCCCAGGGGCCGCCCGCATGCTTGATGGACGACCAGGGCGATGCGCCCGTGCCGCCGTCGTGCCCGGCGATCACCACGTGGTCGGCCTTGCACTTGGCCACGCCGGCGGCGATGGTACCGACGCCCACTTCGGACACGAGCTTGACCGAGATGTCGGCATGCGGCGCGACGTTCTTCAGGTCGTGGATGAGCTGCGCCAGGTCTTCGATGGAGTAGATGTCGTGGTGCGGCGGGGGCGAAATCAGGCCCACGCCAGGCACGCTGTGGCGCAGCTTGCCGATGTAGTTGGACACCTTGCCACCAGGCAGCTGGCCACCCTCGCCGGGCTTGGCGCCCTGGGCCATCGTGATCTGGATCTGGTCGGCCGACGACAGGTACTCGGCGGTAACGCCAAAGCGACCTGAAGCCACCTGCTTGATCTTGGAGCGCAGCGAGTCACCGTCCTGCAGCGGCAGATCGACCTCGACGTTCTCTTCGCCGATCACGCTCTTGAGGCTGTCGCCCTGCTTGATCGGAATGCCCTTGAGCTCCTGGCGATAACGGCGCTCGTCTTCGCCCCCCTCGCCGGTGTTGCTCTTGCCGCCAATGCGGTTCATGGCCACGGCCAGCGTGGCATGGGCCTCGGTGGAAATGGAACCGAGCGACATGGCCCCGGTGGCAAAGCGCTTGACGATGTCCTTGGCGGGCTCGACCTCATCGACCGGAATGGCCTTGGCCGGATCGAACTTGAATTCGAACAGGCCGCGCAGCGTCATGTGGCGCTTGGTCTGGTCGTTGATGATCTGGGCGTATTCCTTGTAGGTGCTCCAGTTGTTGGCGCGCGTGGAATGCTGCAGCTTGGCAATGGCGTCGGGCGTCCACATGTGCTCTTCGCCACGGGCGCGCCAGGCGTATTCACCGCCGGTGTGCAGCATGGTTTCGAGCACAGGGTCGTCGCCAAAAGCCGCCTTGTGCGTGCGGATGGCTTCCTCGGCGATCTCGAACACGCCAATGCCCTCGACGCGGCTGGCCGTGCCGGTGAAGTACTTCTGCACGGTGTCGGTGTTCAGACCGATGGCTTCGAAGAGTTGGGCACCGCAGTAGCTCATATAAGTGCTCACGCCCATCTTGGACATGATCTTGGACAGGCCTTTGCCAATCGCCTTGACGTAGTTGTAAATGGCTTTTTCGGGCGAGAGATCCCCGCCCAGTTCCTTGTGCATGTCCACCAGGGTTTCGAGCGCCAGGTAGGGGTGCACGGCCTCGGCGCCATAGCCTGCGAGCACGGCGAAATGGTGCACTTCGCGCGCAGTGCCGGTTTCCACAACCAGGCCTGCAGCGGTGCGCAAGCCTTCGCGCACCAGGTGCTGGTGGATGCAGGAGAGTGCCAGCAGCGCAGGGATGGCCACCTGCTCCGGGCCCACGCCCCGGTCGCTGAGGATCAGGATGTTGGCGCCGCCGCGGATGGCATCCACGGCCTGCGCGCACAGCGACGCAAGCTTGGCTTCCACACCCTCATGCCCCCAGGACAGCGGGTAGGTGATGTCGATGACTTCGCTGCGGAACTTGCCTTGGGTGTAGCGGCTGATGTCGCGCAGCTTGGCCATGTCGGCAAAGTCCAGCACGGGCTGCGACACTTCCAGGCGCATGGGTGGGTTGATCTGGTTGATGTCCAGCAGGTTGGGCTTGGGGCCGATGAAGCTGTTGAGCGACATCACGATGGCCTCCCGGATCGGATCGATCGGCGGGTTGGTCACCTGGGCGAACAGCTGCTTGAAGTAGTTGTACAGCGGCTTGTTCTGGCTGGACAGGACGGCCAGCGGGCTGTCGTTGCCCATGGAGCCGATGCCCTCTTCGCCGTTCTGGGCCATGGGCGCCATCAGGAACTTGATGTCTTCCTGCGTATAGCCAAAGGCCTGCTGGCGATCCAGCAGCGGCAAGCTGGCAGCGGCAGGCGTGGCGGCGGCCTCGCCGGCTTCGATGCTGTCGAGCTTGATGCGCAGGTTTTCGATCCACTGCTTGTAGGGCTTGGTGTTGACGATGTTGGCCTTGAGCTCGTCATCGTCGATCATGCGCCCCTGCTCCAGATCGATCAGGAACATCTTGCCCGGCTGCAGGCGCCACTTGCGCACGATCTTGTTCTCGGGTACGGGCAAGACGCCCGACTCGGAGCCCATGATCACCAGGTCGTCATCGGTGATGCAGTAGCGCGAGGGGCGCAGGCCGTTGCGGTCCAGCGTGGCGCCGATCTGGCGGCCGTCGGTGAACACGATGGACGCAGGGCCGTCCCAAGGCTCCAGCATGGCAGCGTGGTATTCATAGAAGGCGCGACGGCGCTCGTCCATGGTGGTGTGCTGCTCCCAGGGCTCGGGGATCATCATCATCACAGCCTGGCTGATGGGGTAGCCGGCCATGGTCAGCAGTTCCAGGCAGTTGT
>JAJTBK010000519.1 GCA_021286965.1 Comamonadaceae bacterium
TGCAGCTGCCCGACGGCGCGCTCGAGGCGCAGCTGCTCAAGATTGCCACCCAGTACACCCGCCCCCTGGCCCTGCCGGCGCAGGAGATTGCGCAGGGCCTGCAGCGCGGGCGGCGCCACTTCATCGCCCTGGTGCAGGCGCTGCAGCTGCCCGTGGCGCCGGCTTCGGGCATGGCGCGGCTGCTGCGCGTGCCGCCCGAGGCGCAGGCGCACGACGGCGTGGACGACGCCCTGGCGGCGCTGGAGCTGCACGCCGCAGCGGCGCCGGTGCTGCCGGCCGTGCTGCAGGCGCAGCCGGGCCAGCCACCGGCGCCGGCGCTGGTGGCGCAGCTGCTCGCCGCCGGCGTGCAGGACGTGGCGGCCGCCCTGGCGGCCCACGCGCCGCGCCACGAGGTGCTGCGCATGGTGCTCGAAGCCATGTACCGCGCCCTGGGCCTGCGCTGCGTGGTGCTGGGCCTGCGCGATGCGCCGGCGCAGGCCATCGTCGGCCGCCTGGGGCTGGGCGAGGGCAGCGACGCCGCCGTGCAGGCGCTGCGCCTGCCGCTGAAGGCGCAGGGCGATTTGTTCACCGCCGTCTGCCAGCGCGGCGCCGACACCCTGATCCGCGATGCGCGCGAGGCTGCCATCCAGGCGCGCCTGCCCGCCTGGTACCGCCAGGGCCTCAACGCCCCGACGTTCTTGCTCTTGCCGCTGCAGCTGCACGGCCAGCCGCTGGGCCTGATCTACGCCGACCACGGCCAGGCGGGCGCCCTGGTGGTCGATGCCGCCAGCCTGGGGCTGCTGCGCACGCTGCGCAACCAGGTGCTGACGGCGCTGCAGCAAAGTCCTTGAGGCAGCGCCGGCGCAGGCGCACGCGCGTTCGATAATGGCGGGCTATGGCCGCCGTTTTCGATCAGCCCTCTCTCGCGCAGCGCATCGCGCCGCTGTTCCGTGGTTTTGACCTGCTGCTGCTGCTGCTGTGCCTGCTGCTGGCCGGCGCTGGCCTGCTGGCCATGTATTCCTCGGGCTATGACCACGGCACGCGCTTTGCCGACCATGGCCGCAACATGCTGATTGCGCTGGCGCTGCTCTTTGGCGTGGCGCAGGTGCCGCCGCAGACCATCATGCGCCTGGCGGTGCCGCTGTACCTGGCGGGGCTGGCGCTGCTGCTGGCGGTGGCGCTGTTTGGCATTACCAAGAAGGGCGCCACGCGCTGGCTGAACCTGGGGGTGGTGATCCAGCCGAGCGAGATTTTCAAGCTCGCCATGCCGCTGATGCTGGCCTGGTGGTTCCAAAAGCGCGAGGGCCAGCTGCGCCCGCTCGACTTTGCCGTGGCCGGTGCGCTGCTGGTGCTGCCGGTGGGGCTCATCATGAAGCAGCCCGACCTGGGCACCTCGCTGCTGGTGCTGGCGGCCGGGTTGTCGGTGATCTTTTTTGCCGGCCTGCCCTGGAAGCTGGTGCTGCCGCCGGTGCTGCTGGGGGCCATCGGCATTGCCTTGATCGTGGCCTACGAGCCGCAGCTGTGCGCCGACGGCGTGCGCTGGCCGGTGCTGCACGACTACCAGCAGCAGCGCATCTGCACCCTGCTCGACCCTACGCGCGACCCGCTGGGCAAGGGCTTTCACATCATCCAGGGCATGATCGCCATCGGCTCGGGCGGCATCTGGGGCAAGGGCTTCATGGCGGGCACGCAGACGCACCTGGAGTTCATCCCCGAGCGCACCACCGACTTCATCTTTGCCGCCTTCTCCGAGGAGTTTGGCCTGGCGGGCAACCTGTTCATCATCGTCTGCTTTTTGCTGCTGGTCTGGCGCGGCCTGGCCATTGCCGTGGGCGCGACCACGCTCTTTGGCCGCCTGATGGCGGGCGCGGTGGCGATGATTTTCTTCACCTACGCCTTCGTCAACATGGGCATGGTCAGCGGCATCCTGCCCGTGGTCGGCGTGCCGCTGCCATTCATCAGCTACGGCGGCACGGCCATGGTGACGCTGGGCATGGCACTGGGGGTGCTGCTGTCGATCGAGCGCGCGCGCCGCCTGCCGGCAGCGCCGCCCCGGCTTTGACACTTCTACAATCACCCGATGATCTCCCGCGAACCCACCCTTGAGCGCCTGGCGACGGCGCGCGCCCTGCTGCTGCAGCCCTTCGGCCTGGACGAATCCCACCTGCGGCAGGCCCTGGCCGCCATCCGCGCGCACCAGGTGGATGATGCCGACCTGTACTTTCAGTACACCCGCAGCGAGGGCTGGAGCCTGGAGGAGGGCATCGTCAAGACTGGCTCCTTCTCCATCGACCAGGGCGTGGGCGTGCGCGCCGTCAGCGGCGAGAAAACCGCCTTTGCCTATTCCGACGACATCTCCCTCGCCTCACTCCTCGATGCGGCCCACACGGTGCGGGCTATTTCGGCTGCAACGGGCGCAGGTAAAGCGCGAGTAGCTCCTAAAAAAATAGCAAAAAGCCGCAGCCTGTACCCCGGCCTGGACCCGATTGCCAGCCTTGACAGCACCGCCAAGGTGCAGCTGCTGGAGAAAGTCGAGCAGCGCGCGCGCGCCAAGGACGGGCGCATCGTGCAGGTCATGGCCGGCCTGGCGAGCGAATACGACGTGGTGCTGGTGGCGCGTGCCGACGGCACCCTGGCCGCTGACGTGCGGCCGCTGGTGCGCCTGTCGCTGACCGTGATCGCGCAGCAGGGCCAGCGCCGCGAAGTGGGCTCGGCCGGCGGCGGCGGGCGCTGCGGCCTGGGCTATTTCGACGATGCGCAGATCGACCAGTACGTCCAAGAGGCGGTGCAGGCCGCGCTCGTCAACCTGGAGGCGCGGCCCGCGCCCGCCGGCGAGATGACCGTGGTGCTGGGCCCGGGCTGGCCCGGCGTGCTGCTGCACGAGGCCATAGGCCACGGCCTGGAGGGCGACTTCAACCGCAAGGGTTCGAGCGCCTTCAGCGGCCGCATCGGCCAGCGCGTGGCGGCCAAGGGCGTGACGGTGCTCGACGACGGCACCCTGCCCGACCGGCGCGGCTCGCTCAACGTCGATGACGAGGGCCACGCCAGCCAGTGCAACGTGCTCATCGAGGACGGCATCTTGAAGGGCTACATGCAGGATGCGCTCAACGCCCGCCTGATGGGTGTGGCCGCCACCGGCAATGGCCGGCGCGAGAGCTATGCCCACATCCCCATGCCGCGCATGACCAACACCTACATGCTCGGCGGCGACAAAGACCCGCAGGAGATCGTCGCCAGCATCAAGAAGGGCCTGTACGCCACCAACTTCGGCGGCGGCCAGGTCGATATCACCAGCGGCAAGTTCGTGTTCTCGGCCAGCCAGGCGTACTGGGTGGAAAACGGCAAGATTCTGTACCCCGTCAAGGGCGCCACCATCGTCGGCAGCGGCCCCGAGTCGCTGAAAAAAGTACGCATGATCGGCAACGACATGGCACTCGACAGCGGCGTCGGCACCTGCGGCAAAGAGGGCCAGAGCGTGCCCGTGGGCGTGGGCCAGCCGACGCTGCGCATCGACGGCCTGACCGTCGGCGGCACGGCCTGAGCAGGGCGTGGGGCCGGACATGCCTGCGCAGCGCTCCTCCAGCCTGCTCGGGCAGTCGTTCAACGCCATCAGCCATTTTTTGCGCCAGGGCCTGGCCGACGAAGATTCGCGCGAGCTGCGCGAACAGCTGGGCCAGCTGTCGCAGCAGATCGAGGCCCTGGTTGGCGCGCGCCGGCGCCGCGAGTCCGCCCCCGGGCTGCTGCAGCTGGGCCAGGCCCTGGCGCAGCAGATGCGTGCGCACCAGTACGCGCTCACCGCCCTGGGCTCGGCCTGGCACGCGCTCTACGAGCTCGACGCCTACCAGCGCACCCTGCACGCGCTGCGCCAGGCGCTCGACGCCTGGCTGCACGCCCTGGAGCAGCGCAGCCCGCGCGAGGGGCGCCTGTTCCAGCAGTTCGAGCAGCGCGCCTGGCGCACCCTGGGCGAGGCCATGCTGCTGGTCGATATGTACGAGCAGGGCGACGCGCTGCAGAGCGAGGCCATGGCGCCCCCGCCGCCACCGCCCTGGTGG
>JAJTBK010000529.1 GCA_021286965.1 Comamonadaceae bacterium
GCGATGCGAAGAAGATGCTTGACGAAGTGCTGGGAGCACTCAAGGGCTGAGGGGCATAATCCCCGTAATAAAAAAGCACGGCCGTGCTGGTTTTGGCGCGGTCTGCCTGTATCCCGATAAATCCGGAGACTTGGAGACTTGGAGTTATGACCGAACGCAACTGGCTCAAGAGCTACCCCGCAGGCGTACCCGCCGATATCGACCCCTCGCATTACCCCTCGCTGGTGGCACTGATGGACGAGGCGTTCAAGAAGTACGCCGATCGCGTTGCCTACAGCTTCATGGGCAAGGACATCAGCTACGCCGAGACCGACTCGCTCAGCAGCGCCCTGGCGGCGTACTTCCAGAGCCTGGGCCTGGCCAAGGGTGACCGCGTCGCCATCATGATGCCCAACATCCCGCAGTACCCGGTGGCCGTGGCTGCCATCTTGCGCGCGGGCTTTGTGGTGGTGAACGTCAACCCGCTCTATACCCCGCGCGAGCTCGAGCACCAGCTCAAGGATTCGGGCGCCAAGGCCATCGTCATCATCGAGAACTTTGCCACCACGCTGCAGGCCTGCATTGCCAGCACCCCGGTCAAGCATGTGGTGCTGTGCGCCATGGGCGACCAGCTCGGCCTGCTCAAGGGCGCGCTGGTGAACATGGTGGTGCGCAACGTCAAGAAGATGGTGCCCGAGTACAGCCTGCCGGGCGCCGTGCGTTTTAACGAGGCCATTGCCCAGGGCTCGCGCGCCACTTTCAAGCCCGCCGTCATCCAGCCGATCGACATCGCCTTGCTGCAATACACCGGCGGCACCACGGGCGTATCCAAGGGCGCGGTGCTGCTGCACCGCAACATCATCGCCAACGCGCTGCAGGCCGAAGCCTGGTACGCGCCGGTGATCAATGAGGTCAAGCCCGGCGAGCAGATCACCTCGGTGTGCGCGCTGCCGCTATATCACATCTTCGCCTTCACGGTGAACATGATGCTGTCCATGCGCACGGGCGGCAAAACCATTCTGATCCCCAATCCGCGCGACCTGCCGGCGGTGCTCAAGGAGCTGTCGCGCCACACCTTCCACAGCTTCCCGGCGGTCAACACCCTGTTCAATGGCCTGGCCAACCACCCGGACTTTGACAAGGTGAATTGGAAAAACCTCAAGGTCTCGGTGGGTGGCGGCATGGCGGTGCAGGGGGCGGTGGCCAAGCTTTGGCTCGATAAGACCGGCTGCCCGATCTGCGAGGGCTACGGCTTGTCAGAAACCAGCCCCATCGCCAGCTGCAACCCCGTCACGGCGCACGACTACACCGGCACCATCGGCGTGCCCGTGCCCAGCACCTACATGAAGCTGCTTGACGACGAGGGCAACGAAGTCATCGCCCAAGGCCAGCCCGGCGAGATCGCCATCAAGGGCCCGCAGGTCATGGCTGGCTACTGGCAGCGCCCGGACGAGACCGCCAAGGTCATGACCGCAGACGGCTACTTCAAGACCGGTGATATCGGCATCATCGATGAGCGCGGCTACTTCAAGATCGTCGATCGCAAGAAGGACATGGTGCTGGTCAGCGGCTTCAACGTCTACCCCAACGAGGTCGAAGACGTGGTGGCGCAGATGCCCGGCGTGCTCGAATGTGCCGTCGTTGGCGTGCCCGACGAGAAGACGGGTGAGGCGGTGAAGCTCGTCATCGTGAAGAAAAACCCCGACCTGAGCGTGGAACAGGTCAAGGAGTTCTGCCGCGCCAACCTCACCGGCTACAAGCAGCCGCGCGTGATCGAATTCCGCACCGACCTGCCCAAGACCCCCGTCGGCAAGATCCTGCGCCGCGAGCTGCGCGAGAAAAAATAAGTGCCGGGCGCTGCCCGACAATACCGGGGCGGCCAAGGGGCCGCCCTTTTTTTCACCCTTTGCCATGACCACTGCCATCCTCAGCGCCCTGCCCGAAGAACAATCCGGCCTGCTGCACGCCCTGCAGCAGGGCCAGCGCCATGCGCACGGCGGGCGCGTGTTCTGGCAGGGGCGGTTGCACGGGCAGCCAGTGGTGCTGGCGCTCTCGGGCATTGGCAAGGTGGCGGCGGCGACTACGGCGACGGCGCTGATCGAGCGCTTTGGCGTCGCCCGCATGGTTTTTACCGGTGTTGCCGGCGGCCTGGGGGCGGATGTGCAGGTCGGCGACGTGGTGGTGGCGCGCGACTACCTGCAGCACGATATGGACGCATCGCCCCTGTTCGCCCGTTGGGAGCTGCCCGGCTACGGCCGCGCCCGGCTGGCGTGCGATGAGTCTTTGACTGCTCTGCTTTTTGTAGCTGCTAGCGCTGATGTACTGGGCGTTACAGTCGATTTTGATTCGGTATTAAGGTTGCCGCCGCAACCCCGGGTGCACCAGGGGCTGCTGGTCAGTGGCGACCGCTTCGTCGCCACAGCGCAGGAATCCGAGGCCCTGCGCCGCAGCCTGCAGGCCGCCGGGCACGAGGTACTGGCCGTGGAAATGGAGGGCGCCGCCGTGGCCCAGGTGTGTCAGGACTACGGTGTGCCGTTCGCCGCCATGCGCACCATCTCCGACCGCGCCGACGACAGCGCGCACGTGGATTTTCCGCGTTTCGTGCAGCAAGTCGCCAGCCGCTACGCCGACCAGGTGCTCGGCGGTTTCCTGCGCCGGCTGTAGCGGGGCGCTAGCGCGCGCCTTTGGCCAGACAGTGCTGCAGCTGGGCGACGATGCGCTCGGCGGCGCGGCCATCCCAGAGTGCCGGCGAATGCCCGCGTTTGGCCTGGCCACGCACAATGCCCTGGGCGGCGCGCAGAATGGTGCCGGGATCGGTGCCCACCAGGGTGTTGCTGCCGGCCTGCACAGTGACCGGGCGCTCGGTGTTGTCGCGCAGCGTCAGGCAGGGTACGCCCAGGGCCGTGGTTTCCTCCTGCAGGCCGCCGCTGTCGGTCAGCACCAGGGTGGCATCCTTCCACAGGTTGAGAAATTCCATGTACGGCTGCGGCCCGAGCAGGGTGATGCCTTTGGACAGCGGGGGCGTCAGGCGCTGCAGTTGCTCGCGCGTGCGTGGGTGCACCGGAAAGACCAGCGGGAGCTCGGCCGCCAGGGTGTTGAGGGCACTGGCGATGCGTGCCAGCGTCGCGCCGTCGTCCACGTTCGCAGGGCGGTGCAGCGTGACGACGCCGTAGCGCCCGCCAAGGCGGGCCTTGAGGGCGCCGCTGGCAAGGTGGGTCGGCGGCAGCTGTTCGAGCTGCTGCTTTTGGTACAGCAGGTTGTCCACCATCACGTGGCCGACGTGGAAGATGGCGTTCTCGGGCTGGCCTTCGCGCCGCAGGTTGTCCACGCCGGCCGGCTCGGTGCAGAAGAACCAGTCGCTGATGCTGTCGGTCACCAGGCGGTTGATTTCCTCGGGCATGGTGCGGTCGCCGCTGCGCAGGCCGGCTTCGACGTGGGCCACTGGAAGCTGTAGTTTCTTGGCGACGATGGCGCAGGCCAGGGTGGAGTTGACGTCACCCACCACCAGCACGCAGTCCGGCGGGTGCGTGGTGCAGATTTTCTCGAACGCCACCATGATCTTGGCCGTCTGCTCGGCGTGGCTGCCGCCGCCGCAGTCCAGGTGATGGTCTGGCGCAGGAATGCCCAGTTCCTCAAAAAATACCCCGCTCATCTCCCGGTCGTAATGCTGGCCGGTGTGGACGAGGCGAAACGCAAAGTCCTCCGGACGGCGTTGCAGGGCCCGAATGATGGGCGCGATTTTCATGAAATTGGGCCGGGCACCGGCAACGAGATACAGGAGCTTTGGCATGGTGGGCACGAAAAGCTAGTGGTGGGCGATGTACCAGGGCATGGCCTGGGCGATGCCGGCGTGAATGTCGTGGCGGGGCGCGTAGCCCAGCAGGCGCTGGGCCTTGCCAATGTCGGCCTGGCTGTGGCGCACGTCGCCGGCGCGAAAGTCGCGGTGCACGGGCCGTTGGCCGTACGCGACGCCGTTGGCGGTCAGGGCGGCTTGCAGGGCGGCAAACAAATCGTTGAGCGTGGTGCGCCCGCCGACGGCGACGTTGTAGACCTGGTTTTTTGCCGTTGCAGGCGCACAGGCCGCCAGCAAATTGGCCTGCACCACGTTGGCGATGAAGCAGAAGTCGCGGCTGGTTTCGCCGTCGCCGTTGATCGCCACCGCCTCCCCCCGGAGCATGGCGGCAATCC
>JAJTBK010000001.1 GCA_021286965.1 Comamonadaceae bacterium
CGGGCCAGAATCCAGCGCTCGACCACCTGCACGGCCACCTCCACCTTGGGTTTGTCACGGGGTTTGGCCGGGCGTGCGGGCATGACGGCCAGGCCATAGTGCGCCGAGAGTTCTTCGAGCAGGCGGTGGGCCGTGGGCTCGTAGCGGTCGGGGCGAGCCATGAGGGCGCGCGGCTGGTCGGGCACCAGCAGACGCGGCACGCCGCCGATGAATTCCAGCGTGGCAATGATGCTGGCCACCCAGTCGGCGGCCTTCTGGCCCGTGGTGGCGCAGGCGTAGGTGTAATTCGATGCGCCCAGCACGGCCACGAAGACCTGGGCCTGGCGAATCTCGCCGGTGCTGGCGTCCACGATGGGCACGGTCTGGCCAGCGTAGTCCACGAAGAGCTTGTCGCCAGCCTCGTGAGTCTGGCGCATGGAGCGCTTGAGCCGCTGGGCCCAGGCCTTGTACTTCTCGCAGAAGGCGCTGTATTTGTAGGCCTGGCCCGCGTGTTGCTGCTGATACTCCTCCCACAGCAGTTGCAGCGTGACGCCGGGGCGGCGCAGCTCGCGGTGGATATGAGCGTGGTCGGGCTCCAGGTGGCGCGACGCGCGCGCTACCGGCGGGCGGTACAGCCGCGCCTGCAGTTCCTCGTCGCTCAAGGTCTGGGCCAGCGCCCAGTCCACGCCGGCCACGCGCGCGTAGCTGGCTATCTCGCTGACGGTGGATTTGGAGATGCCGAGGGCGGCACCGATTTGGCGGGTGCTCAAGGCCCCGCCGTGCAGTAGTTGCAGTGTGTGTCGTAGTTTGCTCATGGTGACCCTGGGGGTGGGCATCGCTGGTTCCGGTCAAAAAAACCGGGCAGCGTATGCCGCGTTCGGGTCACTCAGAACACCGCCTCAGGTGTCCGCCTTCAATTTGGAATGCTGTCCGCCTTCAGCGTGGAACGGTGTCCGCCATGACGCTGGAATGCTGTCCGCCATCAGCGTGGAATCGTGTCCGCCATGGCGTGGAATACGCACAGAACCGCTTGCAGGACATGAGCGAGCAGCTACAAAAACAAAAGCAGGAAGAAAGCAGCCCGATCCGCATCCACTACTACCACTGCGATCACCTGGGCACACCGCTGGCGCTCACGGACAGAAAGCACCAAGTGGTCTGGGCCGTCAAGCTCGATCCGTGGGGCAACGTCGAGTTGAAGTCCCCTCGAATTCCTGAGCCAATCAGAAGTAGAGGTTGGGGAACAGTTTGACACGGTCCTCGACTGGTTGGATTCGGCCGAGGACTTCATGGGGTCGATGGTAGTTGTAGCGACGCAGCCAGTCGGCCGTCGTGTCACGTACCTCCTGCAGTGAATCGAAGACGTAGCAGTCCAGCACCTCGGTGCGGTAGGTCTTGTTGAACCGTTCGACATAGGCGTTCTGCGTAGGCCCAGCCGGGCTGGATATGGTTAAGGGCAATGCCCTTGGACTGCGCCCACTTCGCCAGTGCATCGGCAATGAACTCGGGCCCGTTGTCCAGGCGAATCGACAGCGGCGCACCGCGTACTTCCACCAGTTCGTTCAAGGCCCGGATGACACGGGCAGCCGGCAGGCTGGTGTCGACCTCGATGCGCAAGCCTTCGCAGTTGAACTGGTCGATGACGTTGAAGGTCCTGAAGCGCCGAGCTGACCACAGCGCATCGGCCATGAAATCGCCTCCAGCCCTGGTTGGGTTGGCCAGCGGCCTGTAGTGGCCGTTTGATGCGCGCGGGCAGCCGCTTCTTGCCCCGGCGGGGCAGGTTCAGCCGCAGTTCGCAGTACACACGCCAGAGTACCGTCTGCCCCAGGGCTTGCCTTGATGGCGGGCGCTGTCGTACAGCAAGCCGAAGCCATGGCGCGGGTTCAGTGCCATGTGGGCCTGGATAAAGGTGATGACCCCGGAGTCGTCGCGTGCAACGGCCGGTAGCGTAGCGTGGAGCGGGCGATGCCGCTGGCTTGGCAGGCACATCGCTCGCTCATGCCGTGCTCGTCCACGAGGGTTTGAACGACCATCTCGCGATGCTCCGGGGTCAGAGCTTTCGATCAACGACATCCTTGAGCGCGTGGTGCATCAGCGCCAGGTCGGCGTACATGCGCTTGAGCTTGGCGTTCTCATCCTGCTTCACTCACGCTGTGCTTCCTGCACGTCTCGCCGACCTTGGCACCCATCTCGACTTCTTTGAAGATGCCCACTATCTGGGCTTCGCTGAATCTGGATTTCCTCACGTAGAGACTCCTTCTGGGGGAATTCTCTACTTCCGGGTGGTTCGGGTTTTCGAGGGGACTTCAGCCTTTGCATGGCACGGGTCTTTGGTGCCGGTGGACAGTTTGAACTCACGGCCACCGAAGGCGGCACGTTGAGGCGCAGGGATGATGAACCGCGCGAAATAAACGCCGTTGCGGGATTTTGGAAGGTACGAAGAAGACAGCAAGGCAAGCCCCTAGTGTGCCCCTTGGTGTCTCCCCTGAGTGTCTCTGTAACAGTACCTAGAAAAATCCCTTGAAAACAACGAGTTAGAAAAGTGGTGGCGGAACACGGAACTGAACCCGCGTCCGTTTTCTGGGCCAGATAGTAACGCATTGGCCTTGAGGCCGTGGATTCGACGATTTGGCCGAAGCCGT
>JAJTBK010000023.1 GCA_021286965.1 Comamonadaceae bacterium
AATACGTGATTGACGCAGGCACGGCGCGCGTCAAGCGCTATTCTTTTCGCAGCAAAGTAGAGCAGTTGCTGGTCGAGCCCATCAGCCAGGCCGCCGCCAACCAACGCGCTGGCCGCTGCGGGCGCGTGGCCAACGGCATCTGCATCCGCCTGTATGACGAGGCCGACTTCAACCAGCGCGACCGCTTCACCGACCCGGAAATTTTGCGGTCATCGCTGGCCGGCGTCATCCTGCGCATGAAGAGCCTGGGCCTGGGCGACGTGGTCAATTTCCCCTTCCTCGAAGCGCCCTCGGGCCGTGCGATTGCCGACGGCTACCAGCTGCTGCAAGAGCTGGGCGCGGTGGACGAGCGCGGCAACCTCCAGCCCATGGGCCGGGAGCTGGCCAAGCTGCCGCTCGATCCACGCGTGGGCCGCATGATCGTCGAGGCGCGCACGCGCGGCGCGCTGGCCGAGGTGCTCATCATCGCCGCCGCCCTCTCGGTGCAGGACGTGCGCGACCGCCCCCTGGAGGCGCAGGCCCAGGCCGATCAGGCGCACGCCAAGTTTGACGACGAGAAAAGCGAGTTTTCTGGCTACGTGCGCCTGTGGCACTGGCTGCATGACGCGCGCGGCGGCAAGGTGGTGGCCAGCAGCCGCAAGGAGATGGCGGCGCAGGCCGCGCCGGCTGGCAAGGCCAGGAACCAGGCGTTTTTGCCCGTCAGCCAGCGCGCCAGCGGTGCCCAGCTTGCGCCCGCTGCATCTGCTGCGCCGGCGCCGGGTGCCGACACCCACAAACTCAGCAACCGTCAGTGGGAGCAGCTGCTGCGCCAGAACTACCTCAATATCCGCCGCGTGCGCGAGTGGCGCGACATTCACTCGCAGCTGCTGACCGTGGTGCGCGAGCACCAGTGGCCGCTCAACCCCCAGCCGGCGGGCTACGAGGCGGTGCACCTGTCCATGCTCTCGGGCCTCTTGGGCAACATCGGCTTCAAGGGCGAGGAGAGCGAGGCTTATTTGGGCGCGCACGCCATCAAGTTCCACCCGCACCCGGGCGCGCACCTGAACAAAAAGCCGGGGCGCTGGATCGTCGCCGCCGAGCAGGTCGAAACGTCGCGCCTGTATGGCCGGGGCATTGCCGCCATCGAGCCGCAGTGGCTCGAAGAAGTGGGCGGCCATCTGCTCAAAAAACAGCTTTTAGACCCGCATTGGAGTAAAAAGCAGGCTGATGTCGTCGCTTACGAGCGTGCCACGCTCTACGGCCTGGTGGTGTACAACCAGCGCGGCGTGAGCTACGGCCGCATCGACCCGCATGAGGCACGGCAGATGTTCATCCGCCGCGCACTGGTCGAGGGCGAATGGGAGTCGCCCTGGCCCTTCCTCGCCGCCAACCACAAGACGGTGCGCAAAGTCGAGGAACTGGAGCACAAAAGCCGCCGCCAGGACGTGCTGGTGGACGACGAGCTGATCTACGCCTTCTATGACCAGCACATTCCCGAAGGCATCTACAGCGGCGCCACGTTTGACAAGTGGTTTCGCCAGGCAAGCCAGGAAGCCCCCGGGCTGCTGCGCCTGGCCAAGGACGAGCTCATGCGCCACGAGGCGGCGGGCATCACCAGCGACAAATTCCCCAAAATCGTGCGCCTGGGCGGCGTCGATTGCGCCGCCAGCTACCTGCACGAGCCCGGCAACCCGCGCGACGGGCTGACGGTGACCATCCCGCTCTTTGCCCTGAACCAGGCCAGCGAGGAACGCGCCGAATGGCTGGTGCCGGGGATGCTGAAGGAAAAAATCCAGGCCCTGCTCAAAAGCCTGCCGCAAAAGCCGCGCAGCCGCTTCGTGCCCCTGCCCGAGCACGCCGAGCGCCTGGCGCAGC
>JAJTBK010000032.1 GCA_021286965.1 Comamonadaceae bacterium
GCCACCATCAACTACACCCGTGAAGACCTGCGCGAAGCTCTCAAGCGCCTGACCGACGGCAAGGGGCCGGATGTGGTGTACGACCCCGTGGGCGGCGACTTCGCCGAACCCGCCTTCCGCGCCATTGCCTGGCGTGGGCGCTACCTGGTGATCGGCTTTGCCGCAGGCCCCATTCCTGCGCTGCCGCTGAACCTGCCGCTGCTCAAGGGCGCCAGCATCGTGGGCGTGTTCTGGGGCGAATTTTCCAAGCGCGAACCCAAGGCCAACGCCGCCATGATGATGGAGCTGGCCCAGTGGTACGGCCAGGGCAAGATCAAGCCCGTGATCGATCGCACCATGCCCATGGCCGAACTGCCCGCCGCCTATGCCCACATGGGCTCGCGCAGCGTGCAGGGCAAGCTGGTACTGGTGAACTGACATCAGCGACCCCTGCGGCGCTTCGCACCTTCCCCCCCCCCGCTCTTGCAGCGCTGCAGGCAGGGGGACGCGCCCGGCGCGGCAGGGCGGCTCTTGCGGGGGAGCCCTGGGATGGCCCACGCCAGCGTCATGCGCTGGAGGTGCCGCATGCATACAACGAATAGCTGACTTGTATCTGGGGCGTGCACCCGCACGCACTGTGCAATCAGCGCCGCCTCTGTCACACTAGCAGGCCTTTCGACAGCTCCCTGTCCCAACCGCTGCCTGCCATGGCCGAACGCCCTCCATCAGACATTGCGCGCGAAACGCTCAAGCAACTCGCCCAGCGCCGCCTCCCCCCCACGCCGGAGCATTTTCGGCAGATCTATGACGAAATCGCCGGGGCCAGCTCGCCCCTGCCCTTCCCAGAACTGCCACTGCGCCAGATCCTGCGCATCATTCCCGGCCAGACACCGGCACAAAAGCGCCTGCTGGAGCAGTTCGAATCCGCCGTCAACCAAAAAGACTGGTCGGCCATGCAGACCGTTCTGGTGGGCTACGCCAAGCTGGGCGCCAGCACACCGGCCGCCCACCTGGACGCCGCGCCCGCCACCACCGGCCCTGCGCCACTCAGCCCCACCATCGGCAGCACCGTCGGCGCCCGCCCTGGCACGGTGCACAAAGAACTGGCCGAACAACTCGCGCGCCTCATTGAGCATACGCTCCATGGCCTGAGCAGCGATGACGCCCGCGTCCATCTGCTGGGCGAGCAATTGGTGGGCTTCCTGCGCCAGCCCGACCCGCCAGCCAGCACCCTCCAGCTCATGCTGGGCAACTTCACCTTCCGCCTGTCTTTCGCCGCCGAGGACCAGGCTGCCATTCGCAGCATGCTGCTGGAGTTGCTGAACATGGTGTTCACCAACATCACGGCGCTGAGCATCGACGACCAGTGGCTGCACGGCCAGGCCGAAGCGCTGGTGGCCGCCACGGCGCAGCCGCTCACACTGCGGCGGCTCGACGATGTGCAGCGCCGCCTCAAGGACGTGATCTTCAAGCAGACCGAGGCCAAGGGCCGGATGGTCGAAGCGCAGGATCAGATGAAGGAAATGCTGGCCACCTTCATCGAACGCCTGTCAGCCATGACGGATGCCAGCAGCGGCTACCAGAACAAGATGGAACGCTACGCCGAGCAGATCTCGCAAGCCAGCCGCATCGAGGACATCACCCCAGTTCTGGGCGAGGTGGTGCAGGCCACGCGCACCATGGCACTGGACACTCGACTGGCCCACGCCGAACTGACCGAACTGCGTGAGCGCACCGCCGAAAAACAGGCAGAGATGACTCGCCTGCAGAAAGAGCTGGACCAGGCCAGCGCCCAGGCACGACACGACCCGCTGACCGGCTCGCTCAACCGCAAGGGGTTGGACGAAGTGATGGAGCGCGAGATCGCACGCGCGCGCCGTTCCGACACACCGCTGTGCGTGGCCCTGCTCGACGTGGACAACTTCAAGCAACTCAACGACCGCCTGGGGCACGATACCGGCGACGCCGCCCTGGTGCACCTGGCCAACGTGGTACGCGCTGTCATGCGCCCGCAAGACCAGCTGGCGCGCTATGGGGGCGAGGAATTTGTGATCCTGCTGCCCGACACGACCCAGGAACAAGGCGTGGAAGCCATGCAGCGCCTGCAGCGCGAGCTGACCACACGCTTCTTCCTGCGCAACAACGAAAAGGTGCTCATCACCTTCAGTGCAGGCGTGGCCCAGATGACGCCCCAGGAGACCGCCACCGAAGCCATCCGCCGCGCCGACCAGGGCATGTACCTGGCCAAGCGTGCGGGCAAGAACCGCGTGATTGCGGCCTGAGGGCCACCTCCTGCCCGCACCCGGCCCGTGGATGACAAGGGGGCTGAAACCCAGCTCATGGGCCCGCCCTGGCGCGGCCTCGGTGCACGGCGCATTTTGCTACTATTTTTATAGCTGCGAGCGCCCGTATTTATTGCGGTACAAGGCATTTTTACTTGAAACCAGCACAACTTTTGCGGCAGGGCTACCATGGGCGGCCATCCTTTGCGAAAGACGCCCATGAACGCTTTGCATCCCTCCCGCCTGGGTGCGCTGGCCCTGGCCGCCGCGCTCGCTGGCTGCGCCAGCGCACCAACGTTCCACTACACCGCGCCCAGCCAGCCCGAGGCCGCCTCGGGCTACACCGAGAAGCCGGGCTGGACCACCGCGAAGTTCGCCGTGGCCGCCGCCAACCCGCTGGCCACCGACGCGGGCTACCAGGTGCTCAAGGCCGGCGGCTCGGCGGTGGACGCGGCCATCGCGGTGCAGATGGTGCTGACGCTGGTC
>JAJTBK010000048.1 GCA_021286965.1 Comamonadaceae bacterium
CCCAAGCAGGAGTACAAGCGCGAGGCTTTCGAGCTGTTCCGCCAGCTCATCGACCAGGTGAAGAACGAAGTCACGCGCATTTTGCTGACCGTGCAGGTGCAGTCGCCGACACAGATGGACGCGGCCACCGAGGCGCTGGAAAGCCGCGCCGAGGCCATCAGCAACGTCACCTACACGGCGCCCAACGAAAGCGGCGAGGCCGAATCGACCGTCGATCCGGCCACCGTTGCCGCCACGCCGCAGGGCATGCGCGTGGGCCGCAACGACCCCTGCCCCTGCGGCAGCGGTAAAAAATACAAGCAGTGCCACGGCAAACTTGCCTGACGCTGTACACGCAACAACACGGGCTGCGGCCCGTGTTTTCTTTGGCTGTTTTCTTGATTTGTAGGAGCGCGCGATGCCCGTGAACCTCTCCTCCCCCGTAGCCGCTGACCTGCACCCCGTGCGCGGCGTGCGCATTGGCGTGGCCGAAGCCGGCGTGCGCAAGGCCGGTCGCAAAGACTTGACGGTGTTCCTGCTCGACGCGGGCGCCAGCGTGGCCGGCGTGTTCACGCAAAACCGTTTCTGCGCCGCGCCGGTGCAGGTCTGCCGCGAGCACCTGGGCGCGGGCAGCGCCATCCGCGCCATGGTCATCAACACCGGCAACGCCAACGCCGGCACCGGCGCCGACGGCCTGGCGCGCGCGCGCCACCTGCGACGCGCTGGCCGTGCAGCTGGGCCTGGCGGCGCAGCAGGTGCTGCCGTTTTCCACCGGCGTCATCATGGAAACCCTGCCGGTCGAGCGCATCACCGCCGGCCTGCCCGCCGCCCTGGCCGACGCCCAGCCCGCCCCCTGGGCGCGCGCGGCCGAAGGCATCATGACCACCGACACCCTGCCCAAGGCCGCCAGCCGCCAGATCACCCTGGGCGGGCAGACCGTCAACATCACCGGCATCAGCAAGGGCGCGGGCATGATCCGCCCGAACATGGCGACCATGCTCGGCTTTGTCGCCACCGACGCCGCCATCGATCCGCAGCTGCTGGCGCCGCTGGTGCGCGAGATTGCCGACCAGTCTTTCAACCGCGTGACCATCGACGGCGATACCTCGACCAACGACTCCTTCGTGCTCGTCGCCACACACCAGGCGGGCAATGCGGCGATCACCGCTTTGGATAGCGCCGAGGGCGTGCAGCTCAAGGCGGCGCTCCTGGCCGTGGCGCAGCAGCTGGCGCAGGCCATCGTGCGCGACGGCGAGGGTGCGACCAAGTTCATCACCATCCGCGTCGAAGGTGGAAAAACCAGCGCGGAATGCCGCCAGGTGGCCTACGCCATCGCCCATTCGCCGCTGGTGAAGACGGCGTTTTTCGCCAGCGACCCGAACCTGGGCCGCATCCTGGCGGCGGTGGGTTACGCCGGCATTGCCGATCTGGATCAGACAAAAATCGACCTGTACCTGGACGAGGTGCACGTCGCCGTTCAGGGCGGGCGCAACCCCCAGTATCGCGAGGAAGACGGCCAGCGCGTGATGCAGCAAAGCGAGATCACCGTGCGCGTCTGCCTGGGCCGGGGCACGGCCAGCGACACCGTCTGGACCTGCGACCTGAGCCACGACTACGTCACCATCAACGCCGACTACCGTCCCTGATATTGCTATTTTTTTAATAGCTGCTTGCGCTTGCCTGGAAAGCGCTAGAGGCCAAAATGAATGAAAATTTTGAGCGCCTGATTGCGCGTGCCGAGCAGCTCATGGCGCGCATCGAGGCGGCCCTGCCGCAGCCCCTGCAGGCGCCCGACTGGGCGGCCGGCGTGGCCTGGCGCTACCGCCGCCGTGCCAGCGGCCAGGGGCGGCTGGAGGTGGTGCGCCACCTGGCGCCGATGGCGCTGGCCGAGCTGCGCGAGATCGAGGTGCAGAAGGAAAAAATCGTGCGCAACACGGCCCAGTTCGTCGCCGGCAAGACGGCGAACAACGTGCTGCTGACGGGCGCGCGCGGCACGGGCAAGTCCTCGCTTATCCGTGCCTGCCTGCAGCACTTTGCGCCCCAGGGGCTGCGCCTGATCGAGGTCGATAAGGACGATTTGACCGACCTGCCCGACATCGTCGAGGTGGTGGCCGGGCGGCCAGAGAAATTCATCATCTTCTGCGACGACCTGAGCTTTGAGGACGGCGAGGGCGGCTACAAGGCGCTCAAGTCCATCCTCGATGGCTCGGTGGCCGCCGCCACGCCCAATGTGCTGATCTACGCCACCAGCAACCGCCGCCACCTGCTGCCCGAGTACATGCAGGACAATCTGGCGCAAACGCGCGGCGCTGACGGCGAGATTCACCCCGGTGAGGTGGTGGAAGAAAAAATCTCGCTCTCCGAGCGCTTTGGCCTGTGGGTCAGCTTCTACCCCTTCAGCCAGGACGAATACCTGCACATCGCCGCACAGTGGCTCGCCAGCCTGGGTCTGACCCCGGTGCAGATCGAGGCCGCACGGCCCGAGGCGCTGCTGTGGGCCTTGGAGCGCGGCGCGCGCTCGGGCCGCGTCGCCTACCAGTTCGCGCGCGACTACGTGGGGCGTCAGCATGACTGAGGCGGCGTTGCAGCGGCCCTATACCGAGGTGGCGGTGGGTATCCTCATCCGCGCCGATGATGGCGCGCTGCTGCTGTCCACGCGCCCGCCGGGCAAGGCGTACGCGGGCTATTGGGAGTTTCCCGGTGGCAAGATCGAGGCGGGAGAGAGCGTGGAGCAGGCGCTGCGCCGCGAGCTGATCGAGGAGCTGGGCGTGACCATCAGCGCCGCCGAGCCCTGGCGCGTGACCGAGTACGACTACCCGCACGCTCTGGTGCGCCTGCACTGGTGCAAGGTGTTTGCCTGGCAGGGCGCGTTCGAGATGCGCGAGGGCCAGCAAATGGCCTGGCAGCAGCTGCCCCTGAGCGTGCGCCCGGTGCTGCCGGGGGCGTTTGACGTGCTGGGCTGGCTGGCGCAGGAGCGTGGGCTCGATTTCGATCCGAAATCGCTATTAAATCAATAGCTTCTTGCGCTTGCTGGATAAGCGCTAGAGGCAGTTTTTGCCCTTAAAAATCAGTCGTCCTGGCGCTTGGGGTCGCCAAAGGCTTCGTCCTGCGGCCCGCTGGCGCTGGGAACGCGAAATTCCTCGTTCGCCCAGGCGCCGAGGTCGATTTTCTGGCAGCGCTCGCTGCAAAACGGCCGCCAGGGGTTGCTGGGGGCGAAGATGCTCGGGCCGGCGCAGCGTGGGCAGGGGACGGTGCGGGCGGTAGCGCCGGCGGTGGTGG
>JAJTBK010000077.1 GCA_021286965.1 Comamonadaceae bacterium
CCACCACCCAAGCCCGCTGCACGCCAGCCGGTGCAGCGGCGCGCGCCCATGCCGGTGGCCAAACCCGACCCGGCGCCAGCGCCCAACGCCCCCGTGGCCGTGACCGAAGCCGTGGCCGCGCCGGTCAACGACGCCCCCGCCGTGGCTGCGCCCCCGGCCCCGCCCGCACCGCCCGCGCCCCCCGCACCGCCGCGCATCGAGCTGCCCAGCAGCAACGCGGCCTACCTGAACAACCCCAAGCCCGGCTACCCCGCCATCAGCCGCCGCATGGGCGAGCAGGGCAAGGTAGTGCTGCGCGTCTTCATTGATACCGAGGGCCAGCCGCAGCAGCTGGAGATCAAGCAGTCCAGCGGCTACGACCGCCTCGATCAGCAGGCGCTCGACGCCGTGCGCCGCTGGCGCTTCGTGCCCGGCAAACGCAACGGCGTGCCCGAGGCGATGTGGAACATCGTGCCCATCAACTTCGTGCTCGAATAATTTTTCATCTTCCTCAGGAGTTTTCATGCAATCGCAATTCGGCCTCGCCAGCGTCTGGATCCAGGGCGACTTCGTCACCCGCGCCGTGGCGCTGATCCTGCTGTCCATGTCGCTGGCGTCCTGGATCGTCATCCTGATCAAGGCGCTGGACATCATCAAGTTCAAGAAGCTGGCACGCCAGTCACAGGATTTTTGGCACAGCGAAGACTTTGCCGCCGGCCTGGACAAGCTCGGCCAGGACCCAAGCAACCCCTTTCGCCACCTGGCCCTGGAAGGGCGCGAAGCCACCCAGCACCACCGCAACACCAAGGTGCACCTGCACGACACGCTGGACGTGAGCGACTGGGTCACGCGCTGCCTGCGCAACTGCATCGACGAATTCACCGCCCGCCTGCAATCGGGTCTGGCCATCCTGGCCTCGGTCGCCTCCACTGCCCCCTTCA
The DNA here is from genome assembly GCA_021286965.1 of Comamonadaceae bacterium. Lineage (GTDB taxonomy): Bacteria > Pseudomonadota > Gammaproteobacteria > Burkholderiales > Burkholderiaceae_C > Paenacidovorax. The sequence continues at coordinate 921 of JAJTBK010000077.1, forward strand.
TCGGCCTGTTCGGCACCGTCTGGGGCATCTACCACGCGCTCGTCGCCATTGGCGCCTCGGGCCAATCGACCATCGACAAGGTCGCCGGCCCGATTGGCGAGGCCCTCATCATGACCGCCCTGGGCCTGGCCGTGGCCATTCCGGCGGTGCTGGGCTACAACGCCCTGGTGCGCGGCAACAAGTTCATCTTGAACCGCTTGAACAGCTTTGCGCACGAGCTGCACGCCTACTTCGTCACCGGTGCGCGCGTGAGCAGCAGCAGCGCAACGGCCCAGGTACTGCCGCTCAAGAAAGGGGCGTAAGCCATGGCTTTCGGAACCCAGGACGACGCCGACGAGGTCATGAACGAGATCAACATGACGCCGCTGGTGGACGTCATGCTGGTGCTGCTCACCATCTTCATCATCACCGTGCCGGTGATGAAGCACTCGGTGGCGGTGGATCTGCCCAAGGCCACCAACCAACCCGAAGAGATCAAGCCCGAGACCGTGCGCCTGTCGGTCGATGCCGAAGGCCAGTACCACTGGAACGAATCCCGCATCAGCGATGCCGAGCTGGCCCCCCGCCTGGCCGCCGAAGCCGCCAAGGAGCCGCAGCCGGATCTGCACATACGCGGCGACAAGAACGTGCGCTACGAACGCGTGGCCCAGGCCATGGCTGCCGCGCAGCGCGCCGGGGTGCGCAAGATCGGCTTCGTCACCGACCCCGAATAACCCCGCCAGGCAGGCAGCACTGCCTGCCTGCACCCATGGAGCTGGGGTACTAAAAAAATATGCCGATTTTCTTGTTTTTATAATTGAGAATGGTTATCATTACATGAACAATCGCACTGAGGGAAAAACCATGCAAGCAGCTCTGTCCACCGCCGCCCTGCCAGCCATCCACCCTGGCATGAATTCTGGGCTGCCCCTGCCCGCTGGCACGGTCGATAGCCACACCCTGCTGCAAGGCCAGAAGGCCGTCACCATCGTGCACAACGGCGCCGTTTATCGTTTGCAGGCCACCAAGCTGGGCAAGCTGATCCTGACCAAGTAAGTTTTTTCGCTTTCATCGTGGGGCGACTCCGGCCTGTCTTCATGGGCCCAAGGGTCGTTTTTGCCAGCCAAGGGTTTTCCTTTTCCTGG
>JAJTBK010000290.1 GCA_021286965.1 Comamonadaceae bacterium
ACGCGCGTGAGGCTTTCTTCCAGGCCGTTGGCAACGACGCAGCCGCTGGGCGGTACGGTGCGCAGCAGGTGGTGGAACTGGCGCTCGATGGCGGCCAGGTCGTCAAAAATGTCGGCGTGGTCGAATTCGAGGTTGTTCAGCACGGCGGTGCGCGGGCGGTAGTGCACGAACTTGCTGCGCTTGTCGAAAAACGCGGTGTCGTACTCGTCGGCCTCGATCACGAACAGTGGCCGTGCTTGCTCTGGCGCTTGCTGCCCCAGGCGCGCAGAGACGCCAAAATCGAGCGGCACGCCGCCCACCAGAAAGCCCGGCGTCAGGCCGGCGCAGTCCAGAATCCAAGCCAGCATCGAGGTGGTTGTCGTCTTGCCGTGGGTGCCGGCCACGGCCAGCACATGGCGCCCGGCGAGCACATGCTCGGCCAGCCACTGCGGGCCGCTGGTGTAGGGCAGGCCGGCGTCCAAAATGGCTTCCATGAGCGGGAATTTGGCGCTGCCGTCGGCCAGGCGCGCGCGGCTGACGACGTTGCCGACGACGAACAGGTCGGGCTTGAGCTGCAGCTGCTCTGCGCCGTAGCCCTCGATCAGCTCGATGCCGAGCGCGCGCAGCTGCTCGCTCATGGGGGGGTAGACGCCGCTGTCGCAGCCCGTGACCTTGTGGCCGGCTTCGCGCGCCAGCGCTGCCAGGCCGCCCATGAAGGTGCCGCAAATGCCCAGGATATGTATATGCATGGGCGCCGATTCTACGTTCTGCATCCAATCGGCTTGCAGGGCACGCTGGATCAGCGTGGGTAGCTATTGATTTGATAGTATCCAGGGTTTTTCCCGGGGCGTGGCGAAACGGGCGACAATGCCCGCTGCTACAGCCACGCAGGGGGCCTTATGAACCACGACACTGCCGAGATTGCCCACGCCGCCGCCCGGCTGGTGGTGGAGGAGGGCCTCGATTGGGGCGGCGCCAAGCGCCGCGCCGTGCGCGACCTGGGGCTGCCGGCGCGCACCCCGTTGCCCAGCAACGACGAGGTCGAGGACGCGGTGCGCGCCTACATCGCCCTGTTCTGTGCCGACACCCAGCCCGGCGAGCTGCTGGCGCTGCGCCGCCTGGCCCTGGTCTGGATGGAACGGCTGGCGGCGTTTCGGCCGCACCTGACGGGCGCCGTGTGGTACGGCACGGCAACGCGGCTGTCTGACATTTACCTGCAATTGTTCTGCGATGACTGCAAATCGGCCGAAATTGCCCTCATCGACCACCATGTGGACTACGAGCCGAGCACGGTCACGGGCTTTCATGGCGAGCCGGTGGAGGCCCTGACCCTGGGCGTGCCCTGTCCGCCGCTGCACACGCTGGTGGGCATCCACTTGCTGATCCACGATCTCGACGACCTGCGTGGCGCCCTGCGCCCGGACAACCGGGGGCGTGCGCCGCGCGGCGATGCAGCGGCACTGCGCCAGTTGTTGGCTGACAATCGGGCCCCATGAACGCGATGCCTGCCTCTTCTTCTGTCCCCATGCGCCGGCGCTGGCTGGTGGCCGGTGCTGCCCTGGCCGCTGCCGCTGCCGGGGGCGCGGCCTGGTGGCGCTGGGCGCCGGCCGACGCGCACCCCGAGGCGTTGTTGTGGACGCAAACCTTCAGCCGGCCCGATGGCCAGCCGCTGGCCCTGGCCGGGCTGCGCGGCCAGCCGCTGCTGCTCAACTTCTGGGCCACCTGGTGCCCCCCCTGCATCGAGGAGCTGCCCCTGCTCAACCGCTTTTATGCCGAGCGCCGGGCCCAGGGCTGGCAGGTGCTGGGCCTGGCGGTCGATCAGGTGGCGGCGGTGCAAAAATTCCTGCAGCGCCAGCCGCTCGATTTTCCCGTCGCCATTGCCGGCCCGGGGGGCGCGCAACTCGGGCGCAGCCTGGGTAATTTGCAAGGTGGGTTGCCGTTCACCGTCGTGCTGGGTGCCGATGGCCGTATCCGGCACCGTAAAATGGGCCAGGTCAAGGTCGAGGATCTGCAGCGCTGGACGGCGGCGTAGCCCGGGCGAGCAAGCTGTCTGCATTCTGACGATGTTCAAAAATACATTGCAAAGAACGAAGTAGGGCGAAATTGGAGTACATTCGCGCCCTGTTTTGTTTGCGCCGTTGGAGCTGCTATGGATTTGCGAAAACTCAAGACCTTGATTGACCTGGTGTCCGAATCGAACGTTTCGGAGCTGGAAATCACCGAAGCCGAAGGCAAGGTGCGCATCGTC
>JAJTBK010000294.1 GCA_021286965.1 Comamonadaceae bacterium
GGCGCCGACTGCGGCGTGGCCGTCACCCGCATTGGCGCCACCAGCGCCCAGCCCGGCCTGCGCCTGTGGGACGCACAGGGCCGACAGCAGCCGCTGCGCCACGCCTCGTTTGACCATTTCGCCCCATGAGCCCTCGCCTACCCCCCGCCCCCTGGATCGCCGCGCTGCGCCTGCGCCTGCAGTCGCCGGACGCAGCGCCGCTGCGCGTGCTCATGGTCTGCATGGGCAACATCTGCCGCAGCCCGACGGCGCAGGGCGTGCTGCAGGCGCAGGCGGCGCTGGCAGGGCTGGCAGCGCGCGTGGTGGTCGATTCCGCCGGCACCGAGGGCTACCACGTCGGCGAGGCGCCGGACGCCCGTGCGCAGGCGCACGCGCTGCGCCGGGGCATCGACCTGGCGGCGCAGCGCGCACGCCAGCTGCAGCCGGCCGATTTCGCGCACTTCGACCTGGTGCTGGTGATGGACGCCACCAACGAGCGCGCCGCCCGCGCCCTGTGCCCGCCCGCGCTGGCACCGCGCCTGCAGCGGCTGACCGATTTTTGCCAGCGGCAGCGGGCGCACGAAGTGCCCGATCCGTACTACGGCGGCGCCCAGGGCTTCGAGGCCGTGCTCGACCTCGCCGAGGACGCCTGCCAGGGCCTGCTGCTGACCCTTTTTGCCCCCGCACCATGACTGTTTCCGCCCCCCGGCGCGCCGACCGCGCCTTTCTATTTGCCCACCCGGCACACCTCATCGCCCTGGGCTTTGGCAGCGGCCTGGCGCCCAAGGCGCCGGGCACTTTTGGCACCCTCTGGGCCTGGGTCAGCTACCTGCTGCTGCAGCAGTTCTTGCTGCCCGGCGGCCTGGGGCTGGTGATTGCGCTGTCCATCCCCGTGGGCTGGTGGGCCTGCACGCTGACGGCGCGCCACCTGGGCGTGTCCGACCCGGGCTGCATCGTCTGGGACGAGGTCGTCGCCTTCTGGCTGGTGCTGTGGCTGGCCATGCCCATGGGCGGGTGGGGGCAGCTGGCGGCCTTTGCCCTGTTTCGCTTCTTCGACGCCGCCAAGCCCGGCCCGGTGCGCTGGGCCGACCAGCTGTTCAAGGGCTTTGGCTGGCGCGGCGGCTGGGGCATTTTGTTTGACGACTTCGTTGCCGCCTTCTGCACCCTGCTGGTGCTGGCGCTGTGGCGTTTTTGGGCGGCATGATGCTCTCTTTTCAGGAGCTACCCACGCTCGATGGACAAGCGCTAGAGGCCGTTTTGGCTGATATTGCCAGCACCTTGCAGGCACGCGGCTGGATGCTGGCGAGCGCCGAGAGCTGCACCGGCGGCCTGATCGCCGCCGCCTGCACCGAGCTGGCGGGATCGAGCCTGTGGTTCGAGCGCGGCTTCGTCAGCTACGCCAATGCCGCCAAGTGCGAGCTGCTGGGCGTGCCCGCAGCGCTCATCGCCGCCGAGGGCGCCGTCAGCGAGGCCGTGGCGCGCGCCATGGCCGAGGGCGCGCTGGCGCATTCGCCGGCCCAGGTCAGCCTGGCGGTGACGGGTATTGCCGGCCCCGGCGGCGCCACACCGGGCAAGCCCGTGGGCCTGGTGTGGTTCGCCTGGTGCGTGGCCGGGCGCACGCACAGCGAAAGCCGCCAGTTCAGCGGCAGCCGCGCCCAGGTGCGGGCGCAAACGCTGGGGCACAGCCTGCAGCGCCTGCGCGCGCTGCTGCAGGCGGCTTAACGTACTTTCAAAACTCCAGGTTGTCGATCAGCCGCGTGCTGCCCAGGCGGGCGGCGGCCAGCGCCACCAGGGTGCCGGCCTGCAACGCGCCACTGGGCGGCTGCAGGTTGCTGCGCTGGCGCACGGTGAGGTAGTCCGGCTGCCAGCCCTGGCGCTGCAGCGCGGCCAGCGCCTGGGCCTCGGCCTGGGCCAGGTCGACGCCGGGCTGCAGCGCCAGCGCCGCCAGCGCCGCCAGCGCCTGGCGCAGCTGCACCGCCTGGGCGCGCTCGGCCGTGCCGAGGTAGCCGTTGCGCGAGCTCAGCGCCAGGCCATCATCGGCGCGGCAGATGTCGCCAGCGACGATCTGCACCGGCAGCGCGAACTGCGCCGCCATGCGCTGCAGCACCATCAGCTGCTGGTAGTCCTTCTTGCCGAACACGGCCACGCCCGGGCCGCCGGCAAAGACGCAGGCAAAGAGCTTCATCACCACGGTGCACACGCCGGTGAAGAAACCGGGGCGGAAATGCCCCTCCAGGATGTCGGCCAGCTGCGGGTCGGGCTGCAGCTTGAAGGTCTGCGGCTCGGGGTAGAGGTTTTTTTCGCTGGGCGCAAAGAGCACGTCGCAGCCGGCGGCGGCGAGCTTGTCGGCATCGTCCTGCAGGGTGCGCGGGTAGCTGTCGAAGTCTTCGTGCGGCAGGAACTGCAGCCGGTTGACGAAGATGCTGGCGACCATGACGTCGCCCAGGGGCTTGGCCTGGCGCACCAGGGCCAGGTGGCCGGCGTGCAGATTGCCCATGGTGGGCACGAAAGCGGGGCGGCCGCGCCCGGCCAGGGCGGCGCGCAGGTCGGCGATGGTGTGAACGATTTGCATGGGAAAAACCAACGAACAAAAATTACCAGGCGTGCACGGCGTCGTCCGGGAAGCTGCCGTTCTTCACGGCCTGCACGTAGGCCGCCATGGCGCCCTTGACGCTGCCCGCGTCCTGCATGAAGTTGTGCACGAAGCGCGGCATTTTGCCCAGGTTCATACCCAGCATGTCGTGCAGCACCAGCACCTGGCCGGCCGTGCCCTGGCCGGCGCCGATGCCGATGGTGTGGCAGTGCGCCAGCTCCTGCGTGAGCTGGGCCGACAGGGCGGCGGGCACCATCTCCAGCACCAGCATGGCGGCGCCGGCGTCTTGTAATTCGAGCGCATGGCGGCGCAACTCGGCGGCGGCGGCATCGCCCTTGCCCTGCACGCGGTAGCCGCCCAGGGCGTGCACGGTCTGCGGCGTCAGGCCCAGGTGGGCGCAGACGGGGATGCCGCGCTCGACCAGGAACTGCACCGTCGGCGCCGTCCAGCCGCCGCCTTCGAGCTTGACCATGTGCGCGCCGGCCTGCATCAGGCGGCTGGCGCTGCGCAGGGCCTGTTCGCGCGACTCGTGGTAGCTGCCAAAAGGCAGGTCGGCCACGATCCAGGCCGTGCCCTGCACGCGGCGCACGCCGCGCGCCACGCTCTCGGTGTGGTAGGCCATGGTGTCGAGCGACACGCCGACGGTGCTGGGCAGGCCCTGGCAGACCATGCCCAGCGAGTCGCCCACCAGGATGGTTTCCACGCCCGCCGCATCGGCCACGGCGGCAAAGGTGGCGTCGTAGGCGGTGAGCATGGTGATTTTTTCGCCCGCCGCGCGCATTTGCGCCAGGCGCGGCAGGCTGATGGGGCGGCGCTGGGGCAGCGGCGAGGCGGGGGGCAAGGTGCCGTAGGGCGTGCCCGGCTGGGCGGTGGTGCTGGTCATGGCGAAAGGGGTACTGAACGCAATGGGCGCGAGTCTATGCCATGCGGCTATCCTTATGCCCCCCATGAAAAACCCCTGTGAAACCGTGATGACTCCTCCATCCATCGCCGCCCAGGTGCACCAAGACGTTGCGCGCGCCCTGCAAGAAGACCTGGGCAACGGCGACCTGACCGCCGCCCTGGTGCCTGCCGCGCGCCGCGCCAAGGCGCGCATCCTGGCGCGCGAAGCCGCCGTGATCTGCGGCGCCCCCTGGGCCGAGGCGGCACTGCGCGCGCTCGACCCCGCCGTGCAACTGACCTGGCATGTGGCCGAGGGCCAGCGCTGCGCTGCCGACCAGGTGGTGCTGGAGATCGAGGGCGAGGCGCGCGCCCTGCTCTCGGCCGAGCGCACGGCGCTGAACTTTCTGCAGCTTTTGTCCGCCGTGGCGACCAAGACGGCGACTTACGTGGAGGCGGTCAAGGGCACGCGCGCAGCCATCGTCGATACGCGCAAGACCATCCCCGGCCTGCGCCTGGCGCAAAAGTACGCCGTGGGCGTGGGTGGCGGCGTGAACCATCGCATTGGCCTGTTTGACGCCGTGCTCATCAAGGAAAACCACATCGCCGCCGCCGGTGGCGTGGCCGCCGTGCTGCGTGCCACCGAGGCCGTGGCGGCGCAGGCGGCGTTCATCGAGATCGAGGTGGAAACCCTGGCGCAGCTGCACGAGGCGCTGGACGCCGGCGCCAAGATGGTGCTGCTCGACAACATGCCCCTGCCGACGCTGCGCGAGGCGGTGCAGCTCAACGCCGGGCGTGCCATCCTGGAAATCTCCGGCGGCGTGACGCTCGACGGCCTGCGCGCCCTGGCCGAAACCGGGGTCGATCGCATCTCGATTGGTGGCCTGACCAAGGACGTGAAGGCCACCGATTTTTCCATGCGCATTCAGGAGCTGGCATGAACACCACCGCCATCAAGCAAGTCGAATACGAGCAGCCCGAGGCCGGCGCCGTCTGCTCCACCCGCCACGCCTGGGCGCGCGTGCCGCCCGAGCCCGCGCCCAGCGAGCGCGCGCAGCTCAAAGACAAAATCCGCCGCCTGCTCAAAGAGAAAAACGCCGTCATGGTGTCGCACTACTACGTGCACCCTGACCTGCAGGATTTGGCCGAGGAAACCGGCGGCATCGTCAGCGATTCGCTGGAGATGGCGCGCTTTGGCCGCGACCATGCGGCGCAAACGCTGGTGGTCAGCGGCGTGAAGTTCATGGGCGAGACGGCGAAGATTCTGAGCCCGGAAAAAACCGTGCTCATGCCCGACCTGGACGCGACTTGCTCGCTCGATTTGGGCTGCCCCGCACCCGAGTTCAGCGCCTTTTGCGACGCGCACCCGGATCGCACCGTGGTGGTGTACGCCAACACCAGCGCCGCCGTGAAGGCGCGCGCCGACTGGCTGGTGACGTCCAGCTGCGCGCTCGACATCGTGCGCGCCCTCAAAGACGCGGGGCAAAAAATCCTCTGGGCGCCCGACCGCCACCTGGGCAGCTACATCCAGCAGCAAACCGGCGCCGACATGGTGTTCTGGAACGGCGCCTGCATCGTGCACGACGAGTTCAAGGCGTTTGAGCTCGAAGACTTGAAGCGCGCGCACCCCCAGGCCAAGGTGCTGGTGCACCCGGAAAGCCCGGCGGAAGTCGTGGCGCTGGCCGACGCCGTGGGCTCGACCAGCGCCATCCTGAAGGCCGCGCGCGAGCTCGATGCGCGCGAGTTCATCGTCGCCACCGACAACGGCATGATGCACAAGCTGCGCCAGCTCAACCCCGGCAAGGTGTTCTACGAGGCGCCCACCGCCGGCAACAGCGCCACCTGCAAGAGCTGCGCGCACTGCCCCTGGATGGCGATGAACGGCCTGGCCGACGTGGCGCGGGTGCTGGAGACGGGCGCCAACGCCATCGACGTCGATGCCGCCCTGATCCCACGCGCGCGCCAGCCGATTGACCGCATGTTGGCCTTTACCGCTGCGCTCAAGAGCGGGCAGGCCCCGGGCAGCCTGGTGGCGCACCTGGGCGCGGCCTGACGCCCGCAGGGTGGCATCCGGCCCGGGATAATCCCGGGCCATGTCTCTGCCCTTTCGCCTTCCCCCTTCCCTGGCCGGCCTGCTCACAGCCCTGGCCCTGTCCGCCCAGGCCGTCCCGGCGGCCACCCCCACGGCGCCCGCAGCGCGCAGCTTCAGCGCCCCCGCGCCACTGGCACAGGAGCTGCGCTACAAGATGCAGACGCCGCTGGTGCGCGAGCTGCAGATCCGCCTGCGCCACGCCAAGTACCTGGCGCAGTACGACGCCCACGACCGCTTCGACGGCCGCACGCGCGAGGCACTGCGCAAGTTCCAGAAAGACCAGGAGCTGCCCGTGACCGGCGTGCTCGACCAGGCGAGCTGGGATGCGCTGCGCGCCGTGTCATACCAGCCGACGGCCGCCGAGCTGGCCAACACCGACGTCGGCCCCTGGTTCACCAACCCCGGCCAGCGCGGCTACCTGCTGGAACTGCAGCACCGCCTGCGCCAGGCCGGGCACTACCAGGGCGCGCTCGACGGCACCCAGAGCCCGGCCACCGGCGCCGCCGTGGCGGCGTTTCGCACCAGCGTCGGCCTGCCCGCCAGCGCCGTCATGGACGAGCGCACCTGGGCGCAGCTGCTGCGGCGCTCGCGCAGCCCGCGCTACGCCCAGCTGTTCGACGCCCCGCCCGAGAGCGACGAGACGCAGATCCTGGATCCGCGCTGCGAGCAGGGCAAGGTGGTGTGCATCTCGCGGGCGCAGAAAAAAATGTCGCTGGTGGTCGATGGCCGCATCCTGTTCACGCGCGCAACGCGCTTTGCCCGCCCCGGCTGGGAAAGCCCGGAGGGCGCCTACCGCATCTGGTACATGAACCAGGACACGATCTCGACCATCTTCGGCGAGCGCACGCCCATGCCCTACGCCATCTTCTACGACGGCAACGTCGCCATCCATTTTTCCGACGACTTCGACCAGGTCGGCTACGCAGGCGGCTCGCACGGCTGCAGCCAGCTGCGCGACTACCAGGTGGCCAAGTGGCTGTACGAGCAGGTCAAGGTGGGCGACAAGGTCGTGGTCTATTAAGGCTGCAATGGAGGCTGCGACAATCCGCGCATGACTACCTCCTTCGCCCCCCTGCAAAACGACACCTTCCTGCGGGCCTGCCTGCGCCAAGCCACCGACTACACCCCGCTGTGGCTCATGCGCCAGGCCGGGCGCTACCTGCCCGAGTACAAGGCCACGCGCGCGCGCGCCGGCAGCTTCATGGGGCTGGCGACGAACGTCGATTACGCCACCGAGGTCACGCTCCAGCCGCTCGAACGCTTCCCGCTCGACGCCGCCATCCTGTTTTCCGACATCCTCACGGTGCCCGACGCCATGGGCCTGGGCCTGTCGTTCGCCCAGGGCGAGGGCCCGCGCTTTGCCAAGACGGTGCGCGATGAGGCCGCCGTCAACGCCCTGGCCGTGCCCGACATGGACAAGCTGCGCTACGTGTTCGACGCCGTCACCAGCATCCGCAAGGCTTTGAATGGCCGCGTGCCGCTGATCGGTTTCTCGGGCAGCCCCTGGACGCTGGCCTGCTACATGGTCGAAGGCGGCGGCAGCGACGACTACCGCCTGGTCAAGAGCCTGATGTACAGCCGCCCCGACCTGATGCACCGCATCCTGGCCGTGAACGCCGACGCCGTGGCGCAGTACCTGAACGCGCAGATCGACGCCGGCGCGCAGGCGGTGATGGTTTTTGACAGCTGGGGCGGCGTGCTCGCCGACGGCATGTTCCAGCAGTTCAGCCTGGAGTACACGCGCCGCGTGCTGGCGCAATTGAAGCGCACCGGCGTCGATGGCCAGGAGGTGCCGCGCATCGTCTTCACCAAGGGCGGCGGCATCTGGCTGCAGGACATGAAGGCGCTCGACTGCGAGGTGCTGGGCCTTGACTGGACGGCCAACCTCGGCCAGGCGCGCGCCATCGTCGGCGGCCAGGTGGGCGGCCCGGGCAAGGCGCTGCAGGGCAATATCGACCCGAACGTGCTCTTTGCCCCGCCCGAGATGGTGGCGGCGCAGGCGCGCGCCGTGCTCGACAGCTTTGGCAAACCGCACACCGACCGCACTACCACCGGGCCGACGCACATCTTCAACCTCGGCCACGGCATCAGCCAGCACACGCCGCCCGAGCACGTGGCGGCATTGGTCGAGGCCGTGCACAGCCATTCGCGCGCCCTGCGCCAAGCCTGACGCAGCGCAAACTCTGCGCTAAGTGCTTGATTTCACACGCCACCCCCGCCCCTGCCCGTTTTCCGGGCAATCTGGCCAAAGCCGCGCCAGACAAAGGCTGCAGGCCCATGCCACAGGGATATCAACAAAGTTATCCACAGATTTTGGGGGCAGAGGTGGAAAACCCCAAAAATCAAGCACTTGGCGCTGAATTCCAAAGCAGTGCCCCTGCTTTCAAGGGAAAACCCTAGCATATTCCCAGCGCCACAAAACCTTGACGGGGGCCGGAAAATGCAGTTATGCACAAAAACCATAGCCCCATACATCCCATCCAGGCACTGGCCGCAGCCCCGCAACAACAGTACAAGTCATTGATTTATAAAGACAAATAGGATTTTTCAGGCACCTGCAGTCGCCTTTGTTGACAGCTTGTACCGTCTTGCCGACAAATTCCCCACAAAGTTATCCACAAAAACACGCCATTGCCCCACTGCGCCCAGCCCTGGCGCGCCGTTTCCGGCCTGAGCAGCCCCGCTGGGCGCCGTTTTTGCCCCTCCCACCCCCATGTTTATCCACACGCTGCAGGTTGTCGTTCCCACCCCCGCGCACAGCAGCGTGGCCGGGCCGCTGAGCTACCAGCATGACCAGGCCCTGGCGCCCGGCACCCTGGTGCGCGTGCCCCTGGGCCAGCGCGAGGTGCTGGGGCTGGTGTGGGACGCAGCGCCCGTCGCCGAGCCCGCCCCCACGGCAGCGCTGCGCCCGGTGCACAGCGTGCTCGACGGCCTGGCGCCGCTGGGCCCGCACTGGCGCGCGCTGGTCGCCTTCACCGCCCGCTACTACCAGCGCAGCCTGGGCGAGGTGGCGCTGGCGGCGCTGCCGCCGCAGCTGCGCGAATTGAGCGCCGAACAGCTCGCGCGCCGCCTGCGGCGGGTGAGCACCGCCCCGGAGGCCGCAGTAAACGCTACACAAACGATAGCGCTTAGCGCTGAGCAGGAGCGCGCCACAGCCCAAATCGATACCCAAAAAGGGCCGTTTTTGCTCTTCGGTAGCACCGGCAGCGGCAAGACCGAGGTGTATCTGCACTGCGCCGCCCGCGCCCTGGCCGCCGACCCGGCCGCGCAGGTGCTGGTGCTGGTGCCGGAGATCAACCTCACGCCGCAGCTGCAAGAGCGCTTTGGCGCCCGCTTTGCGCCGCAGTACGGCGCGCAGGCCGTGGTCAGCCTGCACAGCGGCATGACCAACCCGCAGCGCCTGGCGGCCTGGCTGGCGGCGCACAGCGGGCGCGCGCGCATCGTGCTGGGCACGCGCATGGCAATTTTTGCCAGCCTGCCGGCTCTGGCGCTGATCGTCGTCGATGAAGAGCACGACGCCAGCTACAAGCAGCAGGAGGGCGCACGCTACTCGGCGCGCGACCTGGCGCTGTGGCGTGGCCGGGCAGAGGGGGCGAAGGTGATTTTGGGCAGCGCCACGCCGTCGCTCGAGAGCTGGCACGCCAGCAGCCCCGAGGTCGGGCGCTACCAGCGGCTGGACATGCCCAGCCGCATCGGCTCGGCCCAGGGCGCGGGGCAGCTCGCGCGCCTGCGCCTGGTCGATATGGCGCAGCAGCCGCGCGGCGCGGTGTTTGCGCCGCCGCTGCTGGCCGCCATCATCGCGCGCGTACAGCGCGGCGAGCAATGCCTGGTGCTGCTCAACCGCCGGGGCTTTGCCCCGGTGCTGCACTGCCACGCCTGCGGCTGGAAAAGCGACTGCCCGGCCTGCAGCGCGCACCAGGTGTTCCACAAAAGCGACCGCAGCCTGCGCTGCCACCACTGCGGCTTCGCGCAGCGCGTGCCGCGCGCCTGCCCGGGCTGCGGCAACCTCGACATCGCCCCCGTGGGGCGCGGCACCGAGCAGCTCGAAGAGCAGCTGGCGCAGCTGCTGCGCAACGTCATCACCCCTGCGGGCCGCGCCGCGCGCGTGGCCCGCATCGACGCCGACAGCACCCGCGCCCAGGGCGCACTGCAAGAGCAATTAGCACAGGTGCACGCCGGCGAGGTGGACGTGCTGGTGGGCACGCAGATGGTGGCCAAGGGGCACGACTTTCGGCGCATCACCCTGGTGGCTGCGGTGCAACCCGACAGCGCGCTGTTCAGCAGCGACTTTCGCGCCCCCGAGCGCCTGTTTGCGCTCTTGCTGCAGGCCGCCGGGCGCGCCGGACGCGACGCCGCCTACCTCGCCACCCAGGGGCACGCGCCCGAGATGTGGGTGCAGACCTGGCACCCCGAGCACGCGCTGTTCGCCGCGCTGCGCCGCCACGACTACCCGGCCTTCGCGGCGCAGCAGCTC
>JAJTBK010000142.1 GCA_021286965.1 Comamonadaceae bacterium
GGCAACACGCCCACAAAGTTGACCTCAAACTCTGCCGTCTGCCCGCCCAGCGCCGGCAGGCGGCCGGTAAAGCGGGTGTGCAGGGCAAAGCGCTGCAGCTGGTCTTCGCGCACGTTCAGCACGACCCACTGGTCTTGCAAATCGACCACCGTGACCACGGCCACGCCCTGCGGCGAGAGCTCGCCGACCTTGGCCAGCACCTTGGCAACCTCGCCACCCACGGGGCTGGCGAGCCGGGTCTCGGCCTGCGCGGCCTGCACCTCGGCCACCACGCCCGCCACCTGGCGCGCCTGGGCGTTGGCGGCGGCCTTGTCTTCGCTGCGCGCACCGCTGGCGGCCATGTCGTACTGCGCGCGGGCGGCCTCGGCCTGGGCGGCGCTGGCACGCCAGTTGGTATGCGCCTCGTCGCGCTTTTGCGCCGACACCAGGCCCTGGTCGAACAGGCTGTGCACGCGCTGGTACGAGGTCTGCGCCAGCTCGGCGGCCACCTGGGCGCGCTGCCAGGTCAGCTGCGCCATCTGCACCTCTTGCGGGCGCGCGCCGTGCTGGGCCTTGTCGGCCACGGCCTGGGCGGCGGCGTGCGCGGCTTCGGCCTGGGCCAGCTTGGCGCGCACCTCGGGGCTGTCCATTTCGATCAGCAGGTCGCCCGCCTGGATTTGCTGGCCTTCGGTCACGGCCACGCGGGCAATGCGCGCCGTCACCTTGGGCGCGACGTCGGTCTCGCGTGCCTCCATCTGGCCCTGGAAATACGGCGCCGGCGGCTGCGCGCCGCGCCAGAAGCCCCAGGCGACGAAGCCCAGCAGGGCAGCGGCGAACAACAGCACCCACCAGGGGCGGGTGGAACGGGGAGAGGCGGTCACGGTCATGGTGCGTCGGCGGGGATCAGGATGTCGGCACGGGCCAGGTAGCGGGCAAAGTCCTCGCCCTGGCCACAGCTTTGCAGGAGTGCGGCCAGGGCCTGCACGTAGTAGTTGGCGGCCTGGGCGCGTTCGGTCAGCACCTTGGCCAGGTTGACGCGGGCCTCGATCAGCTCCAGCGGGGTGCTGGTGCCCTCGCGCAGGCCGGCCTCGCGCAGGCGCAGCAGCTCGCGTGCCAGGTCTTCTTGCGCCTGCTGCGCCAGGTACTGGCTGCGGGCGTGCTCGGCGGCCAGCCAGTTTTTCTCCACCAGCAGGGCGATGTCGCTGCGCGCCTGCGCCTCGGCGAATTCGGCCTGCTCGATCTTGCGCTGGCCCGAGGCCGCCAGGCGGTCGCGATCCACGCTGTCCCACAGCTGCCAGTACACGGCTACGCCGGCGGCCCAGTTGGGACGGCGGGTGCTGCTCAAACCGCTGCCACCGCCGATCTCGCCGATGCCAAAGCCCAGCAGCTGCGGGCGGCGCAGGGCCTCTTGGGCCTCATGCAGGGCGCCGGCCTCGCGCCGCTTGGCCTGCACCGTGGACAGGCCCGGGTGGCGCTGCAGGGCGCTGTCGATGAAGCCGGCCAGCGGCGGCAGCGGCTGGCTGTGCACGAACAACGGGCTGCTCGGCCGCAGCGGCACCACCGCCTTGAGCGTGCGTGCCAGGGCCGTGGCGGCGAGCTGCGCCTCGTCCTGCGCCTTGCGCGTCTGCTGCTGCGCGTCCGCCAGGGCGGCCTGGGCCTGCAGCCGCTCCAGGCGCGAGATGACGCCGGTGGCCAGCATCTGCTGCGCAGCGGCATCGTGCGCACGCACCATGTCCAGGGCGCTGGCGCGCAGCTGCGCCGCGCGTGCAGCCAGCTGGGCGCCAAAGTAGCGCTGCACCAGCAGCGCCTGCAGCGCCTGTTCGTCGCCGCTGGCGGCGGCCAGGGCCTCGTCGGCCAGGGCCGCGCAGCCGCTGCGCACGGCATCGGCCAGGCCGCCGTTGTACAGCGGCCAGAGCAGCGCCAGACCGGCATTGGCGCGCTGGCCGCTTTGCTGCAGGCTGTAGTTGCCCGGCAATTGCGGCAGTTGACCGAGGATGCCGCCCATTTGCGGCGGCAGCTGGCTGGCAACGCCATTGATCTGCTGGCGTGCGGGATCGAGGTCGATGCGGGCCTGCAGGTCGTAATGGAACGCCATGCCGGTGGCCACCAGGGCCGGGCCGCCGAGCTTTTGCACCCCTTCGCAGCGCAGCTGCGCGCTTTGCACCGCCTTGTCGGCGGCAGCGAGTTGGTCGGAGCCGGCAAGCAGCCGCTGGCGCGCCTGCGCAAAATCGATGGCCTGCGCCATGGCCATCGGGCTGCCCGCAGCCAGTACCAAGGCGGCTGCCAGCAGCCGGAGAACGGTGGTATTCACGATAGGGAAACAGCGCGCAGCGGCGCCCGCAAGGCAAAAGCGCGATTGTGCCCAAAACCAAAACGCAGCTTCCCATGCCATAAAAGCATGGGAAACACTATCAAAAGCATGGACTTGCCGGCAGCCTAAACACGAATCCACAATGCTTCTTATGATCCGCCGCTCCAACGCCTAGCACATGTCTCATAAAAAAGCCATGTATTGGATCAAGCCAGGTGCGGCCTGCATCCACTCCCCGGGCAAGAAGAAAGGATTTACCCCATGGACAGTGCCATTCTGAGCCTGCTGGGCGCCTTCCTGTTGTCGATCATTGGACTTTTCGTCTTCATGTGGTCGATGCGCAAGGGCCTGCTGGTTGAAAACCCCAAGGCGGCGGCCGCCATTTTCGCCAGCGGCGAAATCGGCCACACCGACGACCCAGCCCTGCGCCCAGAGCAGCGCGCCGCCTTGCAGGCCGCCGCTGGCGCGCCCGACCCGCACATCGCCCACGGCCCCAGCCCCGAGGAGCTGGCCGAACGCGTGGCAGCCGACGCGTCGAGCCGCCAGCCGGTGCTGCTGTTCATCAGCATGGCCTGCCTGTGGCTGCTGGTGGGCTCGGTGTTCGGCCTCACGGCCTCGCTCAAGCTGCACATGCCCGACTGGCTGGTGGGCGAAGCCTGGCAGACCTTTGGCCGCATCCGCACCATGCACCTGTGGGGCGTGCTCTACGGCTGGATCACGAACGCGGCCCTGGGCGTCATCCTCTGGCTCATGCCGCGCCTGATGCGCACCCCGCTGGTGCACGGCTGCTGGGCCATGGCCGGTGGCGTGCTCATCAACATTGCCGTCGCCTGCACCTTGGTGG
>JAJTBK010000207.1 GCA_021286965.1 Comamonadaceae bacterium
TGCGCCAGCTGCTCGGCCTGCTCGCGCAGGCTTTGCGCGGCAGCCGCGCTTTGCTCGACCAGGGCGGCGTTTTGCTGCGTCATCTGGTCGAGCTGGCCCACGGCCTGGTTGACCTGTGCCACCCCCGTGCTTTGCTCGGTGGCAGCGGCCGTGATCTCGCCAATCATGTCGGTCACGCGCTGCACCGCCTGCACCACTTCCTGCATGGTGCTGCCGGCCGATTCGACCAGGCGCGAGCCGCTATCGACGCGCTCGACCGAGGCGCCAATGAGCTGCTTGATCTCTTTCGCCGCCTCGGCGCTGCGCCCGGCCAGGCTGCGCACCTCGCCCGCCACCACGGCAAAGCCCCGGCCCTGCTCGCCGGCACGCGCCGCTTCCACCGCCGCGTTCAGCGCCAGGATGTTGGTCTGGAAGGCAATGCCGTCGATGACGCCGATGATGTCGGCAATCTTCTGGCTGCTGTGGTGAATGTCTTGCATCGTCGTCACCACCTGGCCCACCACCTCGCCGCCCCGGCGCGCCACGTCGCTGGCACTCGCCGCCAGGCTGCTGGCCTGGCGCGCGCTGCTGGCGCTGTGCTGCAAGGTGCTGGAGAACTGCTCCATGGCTGCCGCCGTCTCCTGCAGATTGCTCGACGTCTGCTCGGTACGCGCCGACAGGTCGTGGTTGCCAGTGGCGATCTCGGCACTGGCGGTGGCGATGCTGTCGGTGCTCTGGCGCACCTGACCGACCATGCGCGCCAGCGATGCGCTCATGGTGTAGAGCGCACGCAGCAAGGCGCCAAACTCATCGCCGCGCGTCACGTTCTGCTGCTCGCTCAGGTCACCACCGGCAATGCGCTCGGCCAGGGCCTGGGCGTCGGCCAGGGGGCGCTCGATGCTGCCGATGAGGAAATAAGCGCCACCGACGATCGCCAGGATCAGCAGCGCCACCACAGCGGCGGCAATTTTCACCGTCAACAGGCGGTTGCTGGCAATGGTCTGGGCACTGGCATCGGCCTGCTGCTTTTGCAGCTCGACAAAGTCGCGCAGGGTCTGCACATAGGCGACGACGGCCGGTTGGTAGGACTTTTGCACCAGGGCACTGGCCTCGCCCGACTGGCCGGCCTCCTTCAGGCGCGTGGCCTCGGCACGCAGGTCGAGCATGGTTTTGCGCGCGGCGGCAATCTTGCCCAGTTGCGCCTTGTCGGCATCACTGGGCTGCAGGGTCTCGATCGATTTCTGGATGTCGCTGATCTGCGCCGAAGTCGCCGGGATCACGTCCTTGAACTGCACCGCCACCTGCGGATCATTGCTCACGACCATGGCCAGGGTGCGCGCAGCGTTGGTCTCCGTCAGGCCGACCCAGCGTAGCGCCGCCTCGACCTTGGCATTCATGGCGCGCGCCGATGCCTCGGCATGGGCTTGCGATTGGGATGTGCGATAGCCTGAAAAACCCACCACCGCAACCAAGGCGATGACGATGGCGATGACGGCGGCCCACAACTTGTGGGCCATGCGAAGTGACTGCATGTTGTTTTTCCTCCTGGAGACGCAAAACGAAACTATCGTGCCGGCGCCAATGTAGCCGGCCTTGCGCCGCATCAAGAAGAAGAGGAACCCTACTCCACGCGCTGCAGCACCTGCGGCTTGAAGCCCCAGTCCGCCGCCTTGCCCTTTCTGCCGCGCACCGCCCGGGCATTGTTCAGGCTCCGGATCTCCAGCTGCTCCTCACGCTCTTTGCCTCCGCGTCCCACGCCCGTGATGCGCACGCTGCGCGTGTAGGGCACGGCACCGACCAGGCTATCGCCCGCCTCCAGCGCCATGAGCATGAGGCCGCGCCCGCCCTTGTCCATCTGGCGCAACTCGCCGATATCGAACGTCAGGATGCGCCCCGCCACCGAGGCACAGCACACATGGCTGGCACCGGCCACCGGCGTCGGCGGGCACAGCCGCTCCTCGGCCCCCAGGCTGACAAATGCCTTGCCACCCTTGTTGCGCGAGACCATGCCCTCGATGCTGGCGATGAAGCCATAGCCGCCCGAGCCCGCCAGCAAGAGCTGCGCCGCCAGCGGCCCAGCAAAGTAATGCGCGATCTGCGTGCCGGCTTCGAGCTCGATCAGCGTCGTCACCGGCTGACCGTCGCCCCGGCCACCGGGCAGTTGCGCCACCGGCACGGAGTACAGCCGGCCATTGCTGCCCAAGACGATGAGCTGATCGACCGTGCGGCATTCAAACGTGCCGTAGAGCCCGTCGCCGGCCTTGAAGGCAAAGCCCTCCAGCGCGTGCCCATGGCCCTGGCGCGTGCGCACCCAGCCTTTTTGCGACACCACCACCGTCGTCGGCTCGTCCACCACCTTCACTTCGGCGACGACTTTTTTCTCCGCCTGGATCAGCGTGCGGCGCGCATCGGCAAACTGCTTGGCGTCCTGCTCAATTTCTTTCACCATCAAGCGGCGCAGCGAGGCCGGGTTGGCGAGGATGTCCTCCAACTGCCCCTGCTCCTTGCGCAGGTCTGAGAGTTCCTGCTCGATCTTGATGGCCTCCAACCGCGCCAACTGGCGCAGGCGGATTTCCAAAATATCTTCGGCCTGGCGCTCGGACAGGTGGAAGCGCGCCATCAGCGCCGCCTTGGGCTCGTCGGCGGCGCGGATGATGGCGATCACCTCGTCGATGTTGAGCAAGACCAGCTGGCGCCCCTCCAGAATGTGGATGCGGTCGAGCACCTTGGAGAGGCGATGCTGCGAGCGCCGCGTAATCGTCTGCTGGCGGAACTGCACCCACTCCACCAGCATCTGGCGCAGGCTTTTTTGCACCGGCCTGCCGTCGATGCCCACCAGGGTCAGGTTGATGGGTGCGGAAGTCTCCAGGCTGGTGTGCGCCAGCAGCGCCGTAATCAGCTCCTGCTGCGGCACCTTGCCGGTCTTGGGCTCGAAGACGATGCGCACGGGCGCATCCTTGCTCGACTCGTCGCGCACGCCGTCGAGCACGGCCAGCAGGGCGGCCTTGAGCTGGGTTTGCTCCTGCGTCAGCGCCTTCTTGCCGGTCTTGACCTTGGGATTCGTGATGTCCTCGATTTCCTCCAACACCCGCTGCGCCGACACGCCCGGCGGCAGCTCCGTCACCACCAGCTGCCACTGGCCGCGCGCCAGGTCTTCGATCTTCCAGCGCGCACGCACCTTGAGGCTGCCGCGCCCGCTGCGGTAGGCGTCCTGGATGTCGCCGCTAGCGCTGATGATCTGCCCGCCGCCTGGGTAGTCTGGGCCGGGAATCAGCGTGAACAGCTCGTCGTCAGAAAGCTGCGGGTTCTTGACCAGCGCCACGCAGGCGTCGGCCACCTCGCGCAGGTTGTGGCTGGGGATCTCGGTGGCCAGGCCCACGGCGATGCCGCTGGCGCCATTCAAGAGCGCAAACGGCAGGCGCGCGGGCAGCTGGCGCGGCTCCTCGGTCGAGCCGTCGTAATTGGGCTGGAAGTCCACCGTGCCCATGCCGATTTCATCGAGCAGCAGGCCGCTGATCTTGGCCAGCCGCGCCTCGGTGTAGCGCATGGCCGCCGCGCCGTCGCCATCGCGGCTGCCAAAGTTGCCCTGGCCGTCGATCAGCGGGTAGCGCTGGTTGAAGTCCTGCGCCAGCCGCACCAACGCGTCGTAGGCCGACTGGTCGCCATGCGGGTGGAAACGCCCCAGCACATCGCCCACCACGCGCGCGCTTTTCACGGGTTTGGCGGGGGTGTTGTTGTTCGGGCCGCCGTAGGACAGGCCCATCTGCCCCATGGCGTAGAGGATGCGCCGCTGCACGGGCTTCATGCCGTCGCACACGTCGGGCAGGGCCCGGCCCTTGACGACGGAGAGGGCGTATTCCAGATAGGCGCGCTGGGCGTAGTGGCCCAGGCTGTCGTCGGGGGCGGCATCGGCTGCCGCAAGCTCAAGGGTGGATTGGTCGTTCATGCTTCAAAACTAATAGCTGCTTGCGCTTGCCACACAAGGGCTGGAGGCCAAAAAGGCTGTTATTTTTCAGGACAGGGGCTGGGTGGAAGGCTTTGGAGCAGCCGGTCAAAGTCGCTCTGGAACTGGCGGTGCTTTCATGCGCCGCCCTCCTGCAATTCCCGTTCAATCTGCTCGATGCTGGGCAAGCTGGTTTGCAGCTCAGCAGGCAGGGCCCGCGTGAGCTCGTAGCTGGAGACGCCAATCGGGTTCTCCACACCGCGCAGGGCATATTCGGCGAGCACCCGGTTGGGCTGCTGGCACAGGATCAGGCCGATGGTGGGTTGATCGTTTTCATGGCGCAGCTGGTCGTCCACCACGCTGCAGTAAAAGCTCATTTTCCCGGCGTACTCGGGCTTGAAATCCCCCCGCTTGAGCTCAATCACCACGTAGCAGCGCAACTTCAGGTGGTAGAAAAGCAGGTCGATGTAGAAGTCCTGATCGCCAATGTCCAGGTGGTATTGCCGTCCCACAAAGGCAAAACCCCGCCCCAACTCCAGCAGGAATTTTTCCAGATGCTGGATCAACCCAGTTTCCAGTTCGCGCTCGTGAAACCCGGCTTCCAGGGTGAGAAAGTCAAACAGATAAGGGTCTTTGAGGGTTTGCTGCACCAGATCCGAGTCAGGCTGGGGCAGGCGCAGAGCAAAGCTGCTCGCAGCGCGACCCCAGCGATGATGCGCCGCCGATTCGATTTGCATCACAAGAATGTTGCGGCTCCAGCCATTTTCCAGGGCCGCCTGCATGTACCACCGGCGCGTGGGCAGGTCTTTGAGCTTGGCCATCAGGATGGCGTGGTGGCTCCAGGGCAAGGCCAGCACCAGTTCGGCGGGAAATAGTGCAACCGGCAGTTGCACTTTTGCAGAGGTCTGAATTTGTACCGCAGGCTGTGGCACCAACTGCAGGTGTGCATATTCACGGTAGAACGCCAGCATCTGCTTGATGTTGCGCTCTGAAAATCCCTTCTCTTCGGGCAACTCATTGTGCAAGTCGCGCGCCAGCCGGGGAATGACGGCGCTGCCCCAGCCTTCCTGCTGCTGGCGCAGATCAATCACCTGGCCAATCTCCCAGTACAGGCGGATCAGCTCGGCGTTCACCGCCAGCATGGCACGCACCTGCGCGCGCTGCACGCGCTGCTTGACGTCGGCCAGCAGCGTGGCGTAGCCCAAGGGGGCAGGGTCAAAGTTGGAGGGGCGGGTCATGTCGGTGCCTGTGTGCTGCTCGTCAATGTGCGGCCCGTAACGGCGTTCACACATCCACCTCCACCGCATCCCCATGCAGCTCCATCAGCTCGCGGCGCGAGGCGGCTTCGCCCTTGCCCATGAGCTTGGTGATGAGCCCCTCGGTGGCGGCAAAGTCCAGCGCGCCCAGCTGCACGGGCAAAAGGCGGCGCGTGTCGGGGTTGAGCGTGGTATCCCACAGCTGCTCGGCGTTCATCTCGCCCAGGCCCTTGAAGCGGCTGATCTGGCATTTCTCGCGCGCCACGCCGTCCTTGGCGGCCTTGTCCAAAATGGCCTCCAACTCGCCCTCGTCCAGGGCGTAGAGCTTGGCGGCGGGTTTTTTGCCGCGCGCCGGGATGTCCACGCGGTAGAGCGGCGGGCGGGCGACGTAGATGTGCCCCGTCTCGATGAGCTTGGGGAAGTGGCGGAAGAACAGCGTCAGCAGCAGCACCTGGATGTGCGCGCCGTCCACGTCGGCGTCCGAGAGGATGCAAATCTTGCCGTAGCGCAGGCCGCTCAAATCGGGCTGGTCTTGCGGCCCGTGCGGATCGACGCCGATGGCCACCGAAATATCGTGCACCTCGTTGTTCTTGAACAGCAGGTCGCGCTCCACCTCCCAGGTGTTGAGCACCTTGCCGCGCAGCGGCAAGATGGCCTGGGTTTCCTTGTCGCGCCCCATCTTGGCGCTGCCGCCGGCGCTGTCGCCCTCCACCAGAAACACCTCGTTGTAGGCAATATCGCGGCTTTCGCAGTCGGTCAGTTTGCCGGGTAGCACGGCCACGCCGGAGCCCTTTTTTTTCTCCACCTTCTGCCCGGCGCGCTGGCGCGTCTGCGCGGCCTTGATGGCGAGTTCTGCCAGCTTCTTGCCGTAGTCCACATGCTGGTTCAGCCACAGCTCCAGCGCCGGCTTGACGAAGCTGCTCACCAGCCGCACGGCGTCGCGCGAATTGAGCCGCTCCTTGATCTGCCCCTGGAATTGCGGATCGAGCACCTTGGCCGAGAGGACATAGCTGGCGCGCGCGAAAACGTCCTCGGGCATCAGTTTCACGCCCTTCGGTAAAAGCGAATGCAGCTCGATAAAGCCCTTGACGGCCTGGAACAGGCCGTCGCGCAGGCCGCTGTCGTGCGTGCCGCCGGCGCTGGTGGGGATGAGGTTGACGTAGCTCTCGCGCACCACGGCACCTTCTTCGGTAAAGGCCACGGCCCAGGTGGCGCCTTCGCCTTCGGCAAAGCTGTCATCGCTGCTGCCGGCAAAGCCCTCGCCGCTGAACAGCGGAATCACCGGATCGTGCTGCAGGCTTTGCGTAAGATAGTCCGAGAGGCCGCCCTTGTACTGCCACGTTTGCTGGTCCTTCGTTTTTTCGTTCACCAGGGTCACGGCCACGCCGGGCATGAGCACGGCCTTGCTGCGCAGCAGGTGTGTCAATTCGCCCAGGGGCAACTGGCTCGATTCAAAGTATTTGGCGTCGGGCCAGGCGCGCACGGTAGTGCCCTGCTTGCGCTCACCGGCCTGCAGGGGCCGCGCCACCAGAGATTCGGCCACGTCGCCCCCGGCAAAGGCCAGGCGCGCCACCTGGCCCTCGCGGTGCGTGGCCACCTCCAGGCGCGTGGACAGCGCATTGGTCACGCTCACGCCCACGCCGTGCAGGCCGCCCGAGAAGCTGTAGGCACCGCCCTGCCCCTTGTCGAACTTGCCGCCCGCGTGCAGGCGGGTGAACACCAGCTCGACCACCGGCGCGCCCTCCTCGGGGTGCAGGCCAAAGGGGATGCCACGGCCATCGTCCTCAACACTGACCGAGCCATCGAGGTGCAGCATGACGCGGATTTTTTTGCCAAAGCCGGCCAGCGCCTCGTCGGCGGCGTTGTCCAGCACCTCCTGAATGATGTGCAGTGGGTTGTCGGTGCGGGTGTACATGCCCGGGCGCTGCTTGACGGGCTCCAGGCCCTTGAGGACGCGGATCGAGCCTTCCGCATACGCGGGTACGGTGGTGGGTGTGACTGCCATGGGCGCGCATTCTAAAGCTGTACGTTTAACCAGTGAAGACGCTCCGATGGCGATGGGTGACAGCAAGCCGGCGCAGTTTTCGCTACATTCGTGCGAATGCATAGCAACGCCAAAAAACTCTCCATGCTGCAGGTACTGGCCTGTGGCGCCGGTGTCGTCACCCTGTCCATGGGCATTCGCCACGGCTTTGGCCTGTGGCTGCAGCCCATCACACAGGACATGGGCTGGCCGCGCCAGACCTTTGCCCTGGCGATGGCGGTGCAAAACCTCTCCTGGGGCCTGTTTGGCATCCTCGGCGGCATGGCGGCAGACCGCTTTGGTGCCTTTCGCGTACTGCTGGTGGGGGCCGTACTGTACGCACTCGGACTCGCCGGCATGGCACTCGCGCCCACACCGCTGCTGTTTGCTCTGACCACGGGCGTGCTCATCGGCGCCGCCCAGTCCTGCACCACCTACGCCGTGATCTACGGCGTGCTCGGGCGCCAGATTGCCCCCGAGCGCCGCTCCTGGGCCATGGGCGTGGCAGCGGCAGCGGGCTCGTTCGGGCAGTTTTTGATGGTGCCGCTGGAGGGCCAGTTCATCGCCCAGCTGGGATGGCAAAACGCGCTGCTGGCGCTCGCCGCCATGGCGCTGCTGATTGCGCCGCTGGCCTGGGGCCTGCGCGAGCCCGGCTTTCACGCCAGCGCCCAGGGTAGCGCCGCACCGCGCAGCCAAAGCGCCGGCCAGGCTTTTGCGCAGGCGCTGCGCCACCCCAGCTTCATGCTGCTGACGGCGAGCTACTTCGTCTGCGGCTTTCAGGTGGTATTTATCGGCGTGCACATGCCCAGCTTCCTGAAAGACCAGGGCCTGGCACCGCAAGTGGCAAGCATGGCCTTGGCGCTGATCGGCCTGTTCAACGTCTTTGGCACCTACTTGGCCGGCGCACTCGGCCAGCGCCTGGGCAAGCGCCACATCCTGGCCTTCATCTACCTGGCGCGGGCAGTGTGCATAACGCTGTTCCTGCTGCTGCCGATCACGCCGCTGTCGGTCTACATTTTCTCGGCCGCGATGGGCGTGCTGTGGCTGTCCACGGTACCGCCAACCAACGCCACGGTGGCACAGATGTTTGGCGTGCAGCACCTGTCCATGCTCAGCGGCTTTGCCTTTTTCAGCCACCAGATCGGCAGCTTCCTGGGCGTCTGGCTCGGCGGCTACCTGTATGACACCACGGGCAGCTACAACATCGTCTGGTACCTGGCGATTGCCCTGGGCCTGCTCGCCGGCCTGCTGTGCCTGCCAATCCGCGAGCACGCCGTGGCGCGCCCGGTCACACCCGCCGCCCAAGGGGCCTGAGATGGGCCGGCGCGCTCTGCTGTGGTTGGCCGTGCTGCTGGTGCTGCTGGCGGTGTTTGCCCTGTACCTGCAGCCTGCGTTCATGCTAACGCTGGCCGATCAACTCTGGTCGTGCTTTTGAGGCCTGCCTTAGAACGTGTTTACGATCTCCTGAGTAGCAGAGCCAGAAACGCCAAGTGGACGAACTGCAAGCTGGTGTTGAGCCAGCGCTCGCAGTTCTTCCATAGCCTGCGGTTCTTCTCCAGCCACGCAAAGCTGCGCTCCACGACCCA
>JAJTBK010000212.1 GCA_021286965.1 Comamonadaceae bacterium
CAGCGCCGGCACCAGCTTGGCGTGGTTGTGTCCCAGGGTGTTGACGGCAATGCCGCCGAGCGCGTCCAGGTACTCCTTGCCGTTGACGTCCCACACGCGGCAGCCCTGGCCGCGCTCCAGCGCGATCGGCACGCGGCCGTAGGTGTTCATCACGTGGGGGGAGGCGGCCGGGATGCAGGCGGTCATTGGGCAAAATCTCCAAAGCGGGTCGAAAAAAGAGGATCCATTCTAGAGGCGGCGCAGCCACTGCTGCATCAGTGCAGCTCCATCATGCGCAATGGGCTTGCATGGTGTGGGATTAGAGAGGGCACTCTTGTATAAGAGTTAAAATCAGCAGGTTTTGCGCCCCAGCAGACGATCCTGCCGGCGCCCCCCACCAGGACACGGCAAGCTGCATGGCGATACAACCCGACACCAAAGAAGTTTTCATCCAGGGCGTGACCCTGGAAGGCCGCACCTTCCGCCCCAGCGACTGGGCCGAACGCCTGGCCGGGGTGATGAGCCAGTTCCGCCCCGGCGGCGCGCAGCCGGGTAGCCACCTGAGCTACTCGCCCTGGTGCATTCCAACCACCATGGGCGGCATCAAATGCGTGGTCGTGCACCGTGATTTGCAAGATTACGAGCCCATGGCCTGGGATTTCGTCCTCAACTTCGCCCGCGACAACCATTTGCAAGTGGTCGAAGCCTGCCTGTTGCCCGACGCTTGAGGTGCGTCGGGGTTTTTGTCCTGGCGCCAGGCACAAAAAAACCGCCAGAGGCGGTTTTTTGCTTTGCTGACAGCGCACCCGTTACAAACGGCAGGTGGCCGGGGCCACCCGTGCGGTTTGCCTGAGGTGAATCAGGCGGCGACGGCCAGGGCCTTGACCTTGGCGGACAGGCGGCTCTTGTCGCGAGCGGCCTTGTTCTTGTGGAAGATGCCCTTGTCGGCAATGGTGTCGAGCACGGACTGGGCCTTGGCGAACAGTTCGGTGGCCTTGGCCTTGTCGCCGGTCAGGATCGCCTTTTCAACGTTCTTGACGGCGGTGCGGTATTTGGAGCGCAGCGAGGTGTTCGCAGCGTTGAGCTTGACGCCTTGGCGCGCGCGCTTGCGGCCAGATGCCAGGCGGGGGTTCTTTTTCTTGGGCTTTGCAGATGCCATTTTGGTGTATTCCTTGAGTGTCTGTGGATGTTGTCAGCAAAGCCGGACATTATAGCCCAGCGTGCTTTGCCATGCACATGGCATACACTCGGCGCCCGTGTCCCTGTTCAAAGCCGCTTCCACCGTTTCGCTCCTGACCCTCGCCTCCCGGGTGACCGGGTTGGCGCGCGACCTGCTCATGGCGTCCATGTTTGGCGCCAATGCCCTGACCGACGCTTTCAACGTCGCCTTTCGCATCCCCAATCTGTTTCGGCGCCTGTTTGCCGAGGGCGCTTTCAGTCAGGCGTTCGTGCCGGTGCTGGCCAGCGCGCGCGCGCAGCAGGGCGAGGAGGCCACCAAGGCCCTGATCGACAGCGTCGCCACCGTGCTCGCCTGGGCGCTGCTGGCGACCTGCATTGCCGGTGTGCTGGGGGCGCCGCTGCTGGTCTGGCTGCTGGCCAGCGGCCTGCGCCACGAGCCCGAGAGCTACCAGGCGGCGGTGCTCATGACGCGCTGGATGTTCCCCTACATCGGCTTCATGTCGTTGGTGGCGCTGGCCGCCGGGGTGCTCAACACCTGGCGCCATTTCGTCGTGCCGGCGGCGACGCCGGTGCTGCTCAACCTGAGCATGATCGCCGCCGCCTGGCTCGGGGCGCCGCAGCTGGCGGCGCGCGGCATCGAACCGATTTACGCCATGGCGGGGGGCGTCATGCTCGGCGGCCTGTTGCAACTGGCGGTGCAGCTGCCGGTGCTGCTGCGCCTGGGGCTGTTGCCGCGCATCGGCCTGTCGTGGGCGGCGTTGCGCAATGCCTATGGGCAGGAGGGCGTGCGCCGCATTTTGCGGCTGATGGCACCGGCGCTGCTGGGCGTGGGCGTGGCCCAGCTGTCGCTCATGATCAACACGCAAATCGCCTCTTACCTGGCGCCGGGCAGCGTCACCTGGCTGTTCTATGCCGACCGGCTGATGGAGTTCCCGACCGCGCTGCTGGGCGTGGCCCTGGGCGTGGTGCTCACGCCGCAGCTGGCGGCCGCCAAGGCGGCAGGCGACGCCGCGCGCTATTCCGCCATGCTCGATTGGGGGCTGCGCATCGTCGTGCTGCTGGCCGTGCCTTGCGCCGTGGGCCTGTTGACTTTGGCCGAGCCCCTGGTGGCGACGCTGTTCCATTACGGCGCGCTGCACGATGGCGATGTCGGCCAGATCGCCCGTGCCCTGGCCGGCTACGGCGTTGGCCTGCTCGGGCTGGTGGCCATCAAAGTGCTGGCGCCGGGCTATTACGCCAGCCAGGACATCCGTACCCCGGTGCGCATCGCCATCGCCGTGCTCGCCCTCACGCAGCTGCTCAACGCTCTGCTCGTGCCCTGGGTGCAGCACGTCGGTCTGGCGCTGTCGATCGGGCTGGCGGCCTTGGTCAACGCCCTGTGGCTGCTGCTGGGCCTGCTGCGCCGGGGCAGCTACCAGCCGCAGCCGGGCTGGGGGCGTTTTGCCTTGCAGGTGCTGGCGGCGAGCGTGCTCCTGGCGCTGTGGCTGCTGTGGGCGGCGCAGCATTTCGACTGGATCGCCCTGCGCGCCCAGGCCGGCTGGCGCATCACTTTGCTGGCCGGGGTGCTGGCAGGGGCGGCGCTGGTGTACTTTGGCGCCCTGTGGGCCGCCGGGCTGCAGCTGCGCCAGTGCTTGCGCCGTTGACGCCGCCGGGGCACTGCCGTACAACCGAGCCCATGGCCTGGAGTTATGCAATCCCTTCCGCGCTGGAATATTTTGCGGCGCTGGTGCACAGCGACGAGCAGTTGCCGTTGCTCGAAGCCGTGGCCTGCCTGGCGCAGGACGAATACCCCGAACTCGACGTGCAGCAGCTGCTGGCTGACGTCGATCAGCTGCAGCTGCGCCTGCGCCGGCGCCTGCCGGCCGATGCCGGCGCCCTGCAGCGCCTGCAATTGCTGAACCACTTTTTCTATGACGAGCTGGGTTTTGGCGGCAACAGCAACGACTACTACGACCCC
>JAJTBK010000303.1 GCA_021286965.1 Comamonadaceae bacterium
AGACCACGAAGACCTGCACCAGCACGGACAGCATGTTCTTGGAGCGCGCCAGGCCGCCGTAGAACAGCGCCAGGCCGGGGATGGTCATGAGGATGACCAGCAGCGTCGAGGTGAGTATCCAGGCGGTGTCGCCGGCGTCGAGCTTGGGAGCCGGGGCCGCTGCCGGAGCGGCGTCGGCACTGGTGGCTGCGACTGGGGTGACGGCCTCGGTGGGGACGCTGGCCAGGGCCGGGGCGGCGCTCTCGGTCACGGCAGGGCTGGCGGTCTGGGCCAGGAGCAGCGGTGGCGCCGAGGCCCACAGCCCCAACCCCAGCAGCAGGGAGGCAAGCAATTTTTTCATGGCAAATCCTCGTGTTCGTGCATTCAGGGGAGTTACAGCGCGTCCTGGCCGGTCTCACCGGTGCGGATGCGGATGACCTGTTCGAGCGTGGAGACAAAAATCTTGCCGTCGCCGATCTTGCCGGTGCGCGCCGCGCCTTCGATGGCCTCGATCACGCGCTCGGCCAGGGCGTCGTCCACGGCGGCTTCGATCTTCACTTTGGGCACGAAATCGACCACGTATTCGGCGCCCCGGTAGAGCTCGGTATGGCCTTTCTGGCGGCCAAAGCCCTTGACCTCGGTGACGGTGATGCCCTGCACGCCCACATCCGAGAGTGCTGCGCGCACCCCGTCGAGCTTGAAGGGTTTGATGATGGCGGTGACCAGTTTCATGGGTGCCTCTTCCTTACAGGGTTTTGCTCAGGGTGACGATCAGGCGCGCCTTGTTGCCGTCGCCGAAATAGTCTTTTTGCGTTGCCCCGGCCACGGCCGCGCCCAGCGCCAGGCCGCTGCCGAAGTCGTAACTCGCGCCCAGGCTGTAATCGACGTAGTGGGGCACGCCCTGGTCATGGATGCCGCTGGCAAAGCGCGTGTAGCCCACGGTTGCCTTGAGCGTGGTGTGCGCCAGCACTTCCTGGGAATAGGCGAGGTTCAGGTAGCCGGTGTTGCGCCCCTTGGCGCCGCTGCCGGCCAGGCCGAAATAATCCGCCGACACGGTGTGCGCGTACTTGGCCGTGAACGGGCCGTAGCTGGCCGCACCGTACAGCTCGGTGGTGTTGCCGGTGCTGTTGCCGGGGTAAACATAGGTGAGTGCTCCCAGATCCCCATCGACTTCACCGACCTTGAATTTGTAGCCACCGTAAAAGTCCATCTCCAGCGAGTTGCCCTGCAGCCAGTTGACGCTGGAGTTCCAGTTGCCCAGGTACCAGCCCGACTCACCAAAGGTGTAGTCAAAACCGCCCTGCAGTGCCGGCTTGATGGCTTTGCTGCGGCTCGCATCCTGGTCCTGGCCCCGGAACTTGTAGTTCGTCGTCAGGCTGACGTTGGCGCTCCACTGCGCACTGGCCAGCACAGGAAAGGCGGCGGCCAGGGCCAGGCCCAGGGTTTTGAGGGATGGATATTTCATGCTTCCTCCGGTCGTGAAAAGAATCGGTACACCCTTCTCAGCACAGACCGTGCCAAGGCATATATTTCAGAGAAAAAGCTTACCAGCATTACGCAAGTAGCTCTTGTTTTTATAGCAAACCGGCACCCTCACGGCCTCCAGACGGCAGCCGCTGCACCAAGGCGAGGAGGTGCGCACCGCACCAGCCCGCCCGTGCACTGCGCTGGTGCGTCAGCGTGCAGCGGCGAAAAAAAAGCCTGCGCACAAGGCGCAGGCCGGTGAGGGGCGGGCGGTGGCGCTTCAGCGCGTGTACGCCGTCTCGCCGTGGCAGGCAATGTCCAGGCCCTGGCGCTCCACGTCCTCCGCCACGCGCAGGCCCACCAGCAGATCGGCCACCTTGTACGCCAGCAGCGACACCAGCAGCGACCAGGCCACGGTGATGAGCACGCTCTTGAGCTGCACCCACAGCTGCAGCCCGACGGCAAACGTCTCGGGCGTGGCCCCGCCCGTGCCGCCCAGGGCGGGGGCGGCAAAAATAGCCGTCAACAGGGCACCGGCGATGCCGCCGACGCCGTGCACGCCAAAGACGTCGAAGGCATCATCGATCCGCAGCAGGCGCTTGAGGCCCCCCACGCCCCACAGGCACAGCGGCCCCACCAGCAAGCCCATGGCGATGGCGCCCAGCGGGCCGACGAAGCCGGCCGCCGGCGTGATCGCCACCAGGCCGGCGACTGCGCCCGAGGCCGCTCCCAGCAGCGAAGCCTTGCCCTTGTGCAGCGCCTCGCCGGCGAGCCACGACAGCGTCGCCGCAGCGGGCGCCAGCACGGTGTTGATGAAGGCCAGGCCGGCCGTGCCGTTGGCGGCGCCGGCACTGCCGGCGTTGAAGCCAAACCAGCCCACCCACAGCAGCGCCGCACCGACCATGGTCAGCGTCAGGCTGTGCGGCATCAGCGCCTCGCGCCCCCAGCCGATGCGCTTGCCCACCAGGGCCGCACCCACCAGGGCGGCGATGCCGGCGTTGATGTGCACCACGGTGCCGCCGGCAAAATCGAGTGCGCCATCGCGCGCCAGCAGGCCGCCGCCCCAGACCATGTGCGCCAGCGGCAGGTAGCTCAAGGTAAACCAGAGCACGGCAAACACCAGCACGGCGGCGAAGCGGATGCGCTCGGCAAAGGCGCCGACGACCAGCGCCACGGTGATGGCGGCGAACGTGCCCTGGAAGGCGACGAAGACGTACTCCGGCACCGTCGGCATCAGCGGCGCCAGCTGCTCGGGGGCGATGCCCAGCAGCAGCAGCTTGCCGGTGCCGCCCAGCCACAGGCTGTCGCCATCGAAGGCCAGGCTGTAGCCGTACAGCGCCCAGAGCACCGACACCAGGGCAAAGATGACCAGCACCTGCACCAGCACCGAGAGCATGTTCTTGGCGCGCGCCAGGCCGCCGTAGAACAGCGCCAGGCCCGGGATGGTCATGAGGATGACCAGCAGCGTGGAGGTGAGCATCCAGGCGGTGTCGCCGCTGCTCAGTACCGGTGTCGGGCTCATAGCGCCTCCTCGCCGGTTTCGCCGGTACGGATGCGCAGCACCTGCGACAGGGGTGACACAAAAATCTTGCCATCGCCAATCTTGCCGGTGCGTGCCGCGCCTTCGATGGCCTCGATGGCACGCTCGAGCAGCGCCGCGCCCACGGCCACCTCGATCTTCACCTTGGGCAGGAAATCGACCACGTATTCCGCCCCCCGGTACAGCTCGGTGTGGCCCTTCTGGCGGCCAAAGCCCTTGACTTCGGTGACGGTGATGCCCTGCACGCCGATGTCCGAGAGCGCCTCGCGCACCTCGTCGAGCTTGAAGGGTTTGATGATGGCGGTGACCATGTGCATGGCGGCTTCCTTGGACAAGTGCAGAGAACAGGTGCCATGACGCACAGACCATGCCAGCTTTTACCGGGCACCCGGGGGGCTTTTTGCACCATCATGGTGCAGCACCAGGCCCGCAACGCACCGCCCTGGGGAGGTGTCTTGCTTTGGTGCATGGACGGGGGTGGAGGGCCGTGTTCTTGTCCAAAATCAAGGCCCAGGCACACCGGGATGCCATGGCAGCGCGTTTGTTCGACAATGCGGGATGCACCCGTGGGGCAGGGCCGGCCATTTCGGCTTATGCCCATGGCGCATAAAAAAAAGTAGAAACTACGCCAATCCCTTGTTTTTCCACCTTTGCCGAGCCATCCATGAGCGCATTCCTTGAAGAGCGTGTCCTGTCCGTACACCACTGGACCGATCGCCTGTTTTCCTTCACCACCACGCGCGATCCGGCGCTGCGCTTCTCCAACGGCCACTTCACCATGATCGGCCTCAAGGTCGATGGCAAGCCGCTGTTGCGCGCCTACTCCATCGCCAGCCCGAACTGGGAGGAGCACCTGGAGTTTTTGTCGATCAAAGTCCAGGACGGCCCGCTGACCTCGCGCCTGCAGAACATCCAGGTGGGCGACACCATCATCGTCGGCAAAAAGCCCACCGGCACGCTGCTCATCGACTACCTGCTGCCGGGCAAGAACCTGTACCTGATCGGCACCGGCACCGGCCTGGCGCCCTGGCTGTCGATCGTGCGCGACCCGGAAACCTACGAGCGCTTCGAGAAAGTGGTGGTGGTGCACGGCGTGCGCGAGGTCAACGAGCTGGCCTACCACGACCTGTTCGAGAAAGAGCTGCCCAACCACGAGCTGCTGGGCGAGATCGTCAAGGATAAGCTGGTGTACTACCCGACGGTCACGCGCGAGCCCTTCCGCAACCAGGGCCGCATCACCGACCTGATCGAAAGCGGCACCTTCCCGGCCAACATCGGCCTGCCGGCGCTCAACCCGCTGACCGACCGCGTGATGCTCTGCGGCAGCCCGGCCATGCTCGCCGACCTGAAGGTGATGCTGGAAAAGCGCGACTTCGAGGAAGGCAACACCAGCACCCCGGGCGACTTCGTGATCGAGCGCGCTTTTGTAGAGAAATAAGCCAAAACGCCCGTCCAGCCAGCGCCCGCAGCTATCAAAAAAATAGCTGCAGGCGCGTTTTTTTCAGCCGTTCGCCAGTTCGATAGCGGGCTCGTCGGCATCGAGCACGCGCTGCGCCCAGGCGCCGAGCTTGCGCGTATCGGCGCGCAGCACCTCCTGCTTGACGGCCAGGATCTGCGTCGGGTGCATGGAAAAACTGCGCAGCCCCAGGCCCAGCAGCAGCCGCGTGAGCGCCGGGTCGCCCGCCATCTCGCCGCACACGCTCACGCTCTTGCCCTGCTCGGCGCCGGCGGCAATCACGTCGGCCAGCAGGCGCAGCACCGCCGGGTGCAGCGGGTCGTAGAGGTGGGCCACGGCCTCGTCGGCGCGGTCGATGGCCAGGGCGTACTGGATCAGGTCGTTGGTGCCGATGGAGAGAAAGTCAAAGTCGCGCAGAAAGCGCCGCGCCAGCAGGGCGGCCGCCGGCACCTCGATCATGGCCCCCAGGCGTACCGCGCCGTAGGCGCAGCCCCGGGCGTCGAGCTCGGCACGCGCGAGCGCCACCTGGGCCAGGGTTTCGTCGATCTCGCGCGTGTGCGAGAGCATGGGAAACAGCAGGTTCACCTGGCCGTGGGCAGCGGCGCGCAACACGGCGCGCAGCTGGGTGCGGAACATCACCGGGTCGGCCAGGCTCCAGCGGATCGCGCGCAGGCCCAGCGCCGGGTTCAGGTGGCTGTCCTTGTGCGCCTTGTCCAGCTGCTTGTCGGCGCCGACGTCGATGGTGCGGATCGTCACCGGCAGGCCCTGCATCCCGTCCATCACCTGGCGGTAAGCCTGGTACTGCTCCTCTTCGCCCGGCAGGTTGGCGCCTTTGCCCATGAACAGGAATTCGGTCCGAAACAGGCCCACGCCCACCGCGCCAGCCTGCACGGCGACGAGGGCATCGGCCGGCTGCTCGATGTTGGCCAAGAGCTCGACGCGGTGGCCGTCGATGGTCAGCGCCGGCGCATGGCGCAGGCGCGCCAGGCGCTCGCGTTCGAGCGTGATCTGACGCTGGCGAAAGCCGTATTCAGCCAGGATGATGGGCGAGGGATCGACGATGAGCACGCCGGCGTCGCCGTCGATGATGACCCAGTCGTCCTGGCGCACCAGCTGGCTGGCGGCGCGCGCGCCGACCACCGCCGGAATGTCCATGCTGCGCGCGACGATGGCGGTGTGGCTGGTCTTGCCGCCGACATCGGTGACGAAGCCGGCAAAAATGCTCTGCTTGAACTGCAGCAGATCCGCCGGAGCCAGGTCGGGCGCCACCAGCACCAGGGGCACGTCGTGCCCGGTGCCGGCGAGCAGTTCCTGCTGCGCCCCGGGCGGCGGTGGTGGCGGACTGGCCACCGGGTTGGCGACGCCCTTCATGTAGCGCAGGATGCGTTCGACCACCTGCTCCAGATCGGCCTTGCGCTCGCGCAGGTAGTCGTCCTCCATCTCGTCGAACTGGCGCGCAATCACGTCCAGCTGCGTCACCAGCGCCCATTCGGCGTTGTACAAGCGCTCGCTGATCCAGTGCTTGATGCCGGTGACCAGGGCCTCGTCCTGCAGCAGCATCAGGTGCACGTCCAGCAGCGCCGGCAGCTCGCTCGGGGCGTCGGGCGGCATTTCGGCCTGCAGGCGCTGCAGCTCCTGCACCACGGCGTTGCGCCCCCGGCGCACGCGCTCGATCTCGGCGTTGACCTGCTCGGCGGTAATGAAGTAATGCGCCACCTCCAGGTGGCCGGCGGCCAGCAGCACCACACGCCCGATGGCAATGCCCCGGGCCACGGCCAGACCGTGGATGGCGAACGTCATGGCGCGTTCCTTTCTGTGGTTTTACTGCCCTTCGCCGAACTTGTCGGCGATGAGCGCCAGCAGCGCGTCCATGGCCTCGCGCTCCTGGGGGCCATCGGTCTGCAGCACGACTTCGGAGCCGATGCCGGCGGCCAGCATCATCACGCCCATGATGCTCTTGGCGTTGATGCGGCGCTCGCCCCGGCTCATGTAAACGTCGCAAGGAAAGCTGCCGGCGAGCTTGGTCAGCTTGGCCGAGGCGCGGGCGTGCAGGCCCAGTTTGTTGATGATGGTGGTGGTTTCGCTGATCATGGGCAG
>JAJTBK010000223.1 GCA_021286965.1 Comamonadaceae bacterium
TTTGCGGCGGCGGCCCAGCAACTGGGTGTGGCGCGCTCGGTGGTCACGCGCCAGATTGCGGCGCTCGAGGAGTACCTGGGCGTCAAGCTCATCGTCCGTACCACGCGCAAGCTGACCCTGACCAGCCCCGGCGTGCACTACCTGGCCCAGTGCCGCGCCATCTTGCAATTGGTCGAGAGTGCCGAGGCCGACGTGATGCAGGCGCGCAATACCCCCCGTGGCCACCTGCGCGTGGGCCTGCCGCTGAGCTTTGGCTTGAAACGCATTGCGCCGCTGCTGCCGCAGTTTTTAGAAAAATACCCGGAAATCACCCTCAGCCTGGACTTTACCGACCGGCACATGGACTTGATCGACGAGGGTATGGACCTGAGCATCCGCATTGCCACGGCGCTCGACCCTGGACACATTGCGCGCCGGCTCGGTGAGATCCGCCTGATCGCCGTGGCTTCGCCCCAGTACCTGCGCCAACAGGGCCGGCCCCTGCAGCCGGCCGATTTGCTGCAGCACGATTGCCTGGGTTACTCGGCCAAGACGCAAAATGCGCCGCTGATGTTTGCCGTTGATGGTCAGCCGTACCCGGTGAACGTGCCGTACCGCCTGCAGGCCAACAACGGCGATGCCCTGGCCGAAGCGGCGGCACGCGGCATGGGGGTGACGGTGCAGCCCGATTTCATCGTCGATGCCTACCTGGCAGCGGGCACGCTCGTGCCCGTGCTGGCCGATTTTTTGCCACCGCCGGTAGGCATCTACGCCATTTTGCCGAGCAACCGCTACATGGCGCAGGGCGTGCGCGTGCTGATGGATTTTCTGGCGCAGCAGTTTGGCGGTGCGGCCTGAGTCATGGACATTCCTGGCCGCTGGGCCATTGCAGGCACAGGGTGCCAAAGACATCCTGCTCTTGCCAGCGGTGGCGGTTGAAGGCGTAGGTGGCGTGGCCGTCAGCGTCGTTGGCGGTGACGCGCAGCAGGTATTCACCCGCCGGCAGGTCGGCCAGGCGCCACTGGGTGCTGCTCAGGTCGCTTTCCTGGCGCACCAGGGTGGCACTGCTGAATGCCTGGGCTGGGTCGCTGGGCTTGCGTGCAAGCTCGACGCGGTAGCGTATCGGCTTGCCCTGGGGGTGAAACGGAGTCGGCCAGCCCCAATCGAGCTGCAGCGTGCCAGCCTGGACACTGGCGCTGAGCCAAAAGGGCAGGGGCGCCTGCAGGCTTTGCAGGAAGGACTGGTGGTTGTGCGCCACGGCCTGGCGCAGGCGTTGGTATTCGCCCGCCCAGGCGGCGGCCTTGTCCGGCGATGTGGTGGGCAGGCCCGCCAGATCAGGCGCCTGGGCCACGACCGGTGCCACGGTGGGCTGGTACTGCTCGAGCAGGGCCTGGATGCGGGCGTCGGTGAGGTATTTCTGCCGCAGCTCGGCAACGGCAGCGGCCAGCAGGTTGAGGTTGCCCGGTTGCTGCATGAAGCGCCGGTGCAAGGGGTTGGCCCACCAGGTACCGATGCCAAAGGTCCAATCCGGATGGGCGGGCACGCCCGGCTGCTGTGGGTAACCCAGGGCGCCGTCGTAGTCCCAGGGCAGGAAATAGAATTTTTGCGTGCCCTGGGGCTGGTACAGGCCGAAATTCTGGCTTTGCGTGTCGTAGTTGCCGAGCAAGATGGCCGTACCGAGCCAGGCCAGGTAGTTGTTGCGGTTGAAATGCCGCGCAAACAAGGCGCTGAAGTCCTGGCTTGGGTCGTTCACGTCCTGCACCAGCTGCACGATGGCCTGGTGCTGCTTGCCGTCGGCCTCGATGGCGAGGGTTTTCTCAAAATTCGGCCCGGCGCTGCCGTCGGCCTGTAGGCGCAGGTTCTCCAGGTCGTCGCTGCTGAAGCTGAAGTCTTCGGCCTTGTAGACGTTCGAGCCCGCCACCCAGCTGCGCCGTGCGAGGTAGCCCTTGCCCATTTTCTCCACATGGGTGAACAGGCCCATGGGGCGTACGGTGCCGCTGCCGTCGTCGTAGTCGAGCTGCACGAACTGGGTGCGCAGGCTGGGGTGGTGGGGAACGTCACGCATCAAGTCGAAGGCCAGCTTGTTGCGCACCCGGCTCAAGTCCCAGGGGTGTTTGTTGAGCTGGAAGGTGTCCTCACCCCACCAGGGGGCGCTGCCGTCGTACTTGATGCGGTAGGACTTTTGTTCTGCCAGGCGGCTGCTGCTGCCGCGCAGGCGCAACTTGGCGCTGGTCGCAGGCAGCGCGTCGCCGCTGAGCTGGAGCTTGATCTCTGGCTCGCAGGCGTCGCCCTTGTTTTCATCGAGGTGAACGGTATCGAGGGTAATCAGACCACCGGGGTAGGTGTCGGCCGGTGGTGCGCTCTGGGGGCTGCAGCTTTTGTCGGCGTTCAGGTAATTGCCTGGGCCGCTGACTGCGGTTGGCACATAGCGTGCGGCCAGGTGCAGCAGTGGTTCGGCGTAGGGGTAAATGTTGCCAGGAAGGGGCAAATCGTCGGCAAGGGGTGCAAAAGGCGAACCAGGATCGAGCACTGGCGGTGGACTCGAAGGATTGGATGTGCTGGGGGGAAACGGGTTGGTCACGCCGCCGCCGCAGGCGCCCAAGCCCAAGCACAGCAACATACTGGCCCAGCGTCGGCCACGGTAGCGTTTTGGCATCTGTTCCCCCCTTGTGTGGCGGCCAGGGCGGCCGCCTGGTTGTGTTATGTGCTGCGCAGCGGGTCGCTGGCGGCCTGGCCGTGGCTGCGGCTGTTCATTTGGATGAGTTCGATCTTGTAGCCGTCCGGATCGGTGACAAAGGCAATCACCGTGCTGCCGCCTTTGACGGGCCCGGCCTCACGCGTCACGTTGCCACCGGCAGCCTTGATTTTTTCGCAGGCCGCGTAGGCATCTGGCACACCGAGGGCAATGTGACCGTAGGCGGTGCCCAGCTCGTACTGCTCGGTATCCCAGTTGTGCGTCAATTCAATTTCAGCCTGCTGCGGGTTGCCGCCATCGAAACCAAGGAACGCCAGGGTGTAGCGGTACTCGGGGTTTTCAGAGCGGCGCAGCAGTTGCATACCCAGCACCTGGGTGTAGAAGTCGATCGAGCGCTGGAGGTTGCCAACGCGCAGCATGGTGTGAAGGAATTGCATGGGCCGATTATCTCTGCCCAAGCCGACTGGGGCCTGACTTGCTGAATTAATACGATGTGTATTATGTTAAATAAAGGGGCCGTCCACCCACATCGAATGTTGCGCCTTATCCTTGTCAGCATGACCGAGGTTTCCCGCCCTTTGCGTGCGCCCTGCCCACCCGGGGCTTGCATTTGCGCGCGCGAGGCCCTGCTGCAGGTACCACAGGGCGATGTCCGCATCCTGCAGCTGACCCACGATGAGGAAAAGCGCCTGCTGCAACGCCTGCAAGCCGTTACCAGTCTGCCGGAGCTGCGTCACCTGCAGATGCGCATGGCGGCGCAGCTGGGCCTGCAGCTGTCGATCCGCACCAGCCACAAGGGCGTGCGCAGCCTGCGCGGCATCGTCATTGCCCTGCAACCCCAGCCTGGGCTATGCCGCAAGACGCGGCAGGCGGTTCCGGCGGCGATCAAGAAAAGTATGCAGCAGCACCCGGAAATTGCCTACGCGCTGCTTGATGAAGGCGGCCTGTTCGCCCCGGATGCCTAGGAGCCCGTGGGTGCGTGGGCACTGAACAAGGCGCGGTGCTGCGCCTCGCGGTCGAAGCGGCTGGCGATGCTGCCGCAAACCAGGTCACACAGGGCATATACCGCTGGATCGTCGATGCGGTAGTACACACAATTGCCCCGGCTCTCACGTGCCACCAGACCTTGCTTGGTCAGCAGCGACAGGTGTTTGGAGACATTGGCAGCGGTGTAGCCGCACTGCTGGGCGAGAAAGCCGACGTTGTGCTCGCCGCCGCGCAGCAGGTTGAGGATGCGCAAGCGCGTGGGTTCGGCCAGGGCCTGGAAATAGGCCGCGACCTGCTCCATGGCTTCGGGGGGCAAGTCTTTCATGGGGGCAAAGTCTTTCACTGAGATGCGCCAATTCTATGCTTGCTTGACTATTTAATCAATTGGTTAAATAATTAAAACCATGCTGCACACCCTCTCTTTCCCCCATTCCCCTGCCCTGCCCGCCTGGGCGTTGGCGGCCTGCCTGGCGACGGCTGTGGTCCCGGCCCTGGCAGCGCCACTGGCGAGCGAAGTCGTGTCTGCCCCCGCCGCCACCGGCTGGAGCAGCGCCGATGCCGTGGTCGAAGCCGTACGCGACACCGCCGTTGCCGCCCAGGTGGCTGGGGCCGTGGTGCAGCTGCGGGTGCAGGTGGGCGACAAGGTGCAAGCCGGGCAAGAGCTGCTGCGGCTCGATGCCCAGGCGGCGCAGCAAACGGCGGCTGCCAGCAGCGCGCAGGTGCAGGCGGCGCGCAGCCAGGCGCAGCTGGCGGTGCAAGAGCTGGCGCGCCAGCGGCAGTTGCTGGCCAAGAATTACATCAGCCAGGCGGCATTCGATCGCGCCCAGGCGCAGCACGATGCGGCCCAGGCCGAGGTACGCGCCTTGCAGGCCCAGGCGGGCGCGGCAAGTGCCCAAACCCAGTTCTACGTTGTGCGTGCGCCTTATGCCGGCGTGGTCAGCGAAGTGCCGGTGGCCCTGGGCGACATGGCCACCCCCGGGCGCACGCTGCTGCGCCTGTACGATCCGCGCGCCCTGCGCATCACGGCCACGGCGGCGCAGTCGCAGGTGCTGGCCCTGCCGGCGCAGGGCAGCGTGGCGCTTGAAATTCCCGGCCTGGGCAGCACCCGGGTGCCGCTCGATATGGCGCAGCTCGAACGCCTGCCCACCGTCGATGCCCGCAGCCACACCATGCAGCTGCGCGCCAACTTGCCCGCAGCGCTGCAAGCGCAGGCCCGTCCAGGCATGTTTGCCCGCCTGTGGCTGCCGGGGGCGGACAAGGCGCAGGCGCCGGTGAGCGTGCCGCAAAGCGCTGTGTGGCGCCGCGCCGAGATGACCGGGCTGTTCGTGCTCGATGCCCAGGGCCAGCCCCGCCTGCGCCAGGTGCGCCTGGGTCGAGCGCTGCCGGCAGCAGCCGATGGCGACGCCCGCGTCGAGGTGCTCAGCGGCCTGCGCAGCGGCGAACGCATTGCCACCGATCCCCAAGCCGCAGCACAGGT
The DNA here is from genome assembly GCA_021286965.1 of Comamonadaceae bacterium. GTDB lineage: Bacteria > Pseudomonadota > Gammaproteobacteria > Burkholderiales > Burkholderiaceae_C > Paenacidovorax. Next base: position 5,139 of record JAJTBK010000223.1, read on the forward strand.
GCAGTGACATGGCAGCGCACAACGACAAAATGGGCATCTCCGGGCGCATTGCAGCGTTCTTTTTGACGGCCCAGATCACCCCCCTGCTCGCCCTGGTGGCGTTTTTGCTGGGCGCCTTTGCCGTGCTGGTCACGCCGCGCGAGGAAGAGCCGCAGATCAACGTCACCATGGCCAACGTGCTGGTGCCCTTTCCGGGGGCAAGCGTGCAGGACGTGGAGCAGATGGTGGCCACGCCGGTCGAGGGCCTGCTCTCCGGTATGCAGGGCGTGGATCATGTAATGAGCGTCTCGCGCCCCGGCCTGGCGGTGCTCACGGTGCAATTCAAGGTGGGCGTACCGCGCACCGAAGCCCTGGTGCGCCTGCACGACGAGTTGCGCAGCCACAGCGACTTGCTGCCTGCGGGCCTGGGGGTGCAGGCGCCCCTGATTCGCCCCAAGGGCATTGACGACGTGCCCATCGTCAGCTTCACCCTGCACGGTCAGGATGCGGATACCAGCGCCTTCGATTTGGAGCGCGTGGCGCACAGCG
>JAJTBK010000232.1 GCA_021286965.1 Comamonadaceae bacterium
CGCGCCGGCAGCGGCCTGGCGCTGCTGCGCGCGGCGCGCGCACGCGGCGACACGACGCCGGTGCTGGTGCTGACGGCGCGCAACGCTGCGCCCGAGCGCATCGCCGGCCTGGACGCGGGCGCCGACGACTACCTGGGCAAGCCCTTTGACCTGGCCGAGGTCGAGGCGCGCCTGCGTGCCCTGGTGCGGCGCAGCCAGGGCGCGCAGGACAGCACGGCGGTGGGCGCCCTGCTCCTGGAGCGGCGCAGCCGGCAGCTGCAGCTGCACGGCCAGGCACTGGTGCTGCCGGCGCGCGAATTCGAGGTGCTGTGGGAGCTGATGAGCCCGCCCGGGCGCGTGGTCAGCAAGCGCGCCCTGTCCGACAAGCTCTCGGACTTTGCCGACGTGCTGGGCGACAACGCGCTCGAAGCCTTCATCTCGCGCCTGCGCAAAAAGCTCGCCGGCAGCGGCGCCGGCATCCGCACCTTGCGCGGCCTGGGCTATGTGCTCGAAGCCCAGCCGGCGCCGCCACCATGACGGCGCCGGACGCCGCCCTGCGGCCCTCGCTGCGCTCGCGCCTGCTGCGCCAGGTGCTGTTGGCGCTGGCGCTGATCTGGCTGCTGGGCACGCTGGCGGCGCTGTGGGTGACCCACACCTTCACCGAGCGTGCCTTTGACCGCGCCCTGCTCGACGATGCCTACGCCATTGCCGCCAACGTGCGCCTGGGCAGCGACGGCCGGCTGGACTTCGGCCTGAGCGCGCGCGCCGTGCAGGCGGTGCTGTTCGACCAGGTGGAGACGGTGTACTTTGCCGTGCTGCGCGGCGACGAATACCTGCTGGCGGGCAATGCCCAGCTGCCGCTGGCAGCGCCCATCGATGGCCGCAGCCACCGCTTTGCCGACCTGAACTACCACGGCCAGGCGCTGCGCGCGGTGCGCCTGCAGGTGGTGGGGGCGCAGCCCTTTGCCGTCATCACGGCGCAGACCGTGCGCCACCGCCGCGCCTTGTTGCGCAGCGCTTTGGCCTACACCCTGGGGCCGCAGCTGGTGCTGTTGCTGGCCCTGGCCTGGTGGCTGCGGCGCACCGTGCAGCGCCAGCTGCAGCCGCTGACGGCGCTGCAGCAGCAGCTGGGTGAGCGCGATGCGCGCGACCTCACGCCGCTGTCGCTGCCGGCGAGCACGCGCGACCTGCAGCGCCTGGAGGCGGCCGTCAACGGCCTGCTGGCGCGGCTGGCCGAGGGCGTGCGCGCGCAGCACGAATTTGCCGGCAATGTGGCGCACGAGCTGCGCACGCCGCTGGCGGGCATCCGCGCGCAGGCGCATTACGGCCTGGCGCAGAGCACGCCGCAGGCCTGGCGCGAGCAGCTCGAAGGCATCGTGCAGAGCGAGGCCCGCGCCAGCCACCTGGTCGATCAGCTGCTGGCCCTGGCCCTGGCCGACGAGGCGCGCCAGGCCATGCCGGCGCAGCCGGTGGCGCTGGAGCAGCTGGTGCAGGACGTGCTGCTGCGCTTCTTGCCGCGTGCCGATGCCGCTGGCGTCGATCTGGGCGCCGAGGGCCTGGAGACGCCTTGCTGCATCCGCAGCCAGCCGTTGCTGATCGAGGGCATCCTGAGCAACCTGCTGGACAACGCCCTGCGCTACGGCCGCCCGGGCGCCGGGCAGGTGGCGCGCATCACCGTCACGCTGCAGCGCACCGGGGCGGCGCTGCAGCTGCAGGTGCAGGACAACGGCCCGGGGCTGGATGCCGTGCAGCGCCAGCGCCTGGCGCAGCGCTGGGTGCAGGGCAGCGATGGCGAGCGCCTGGGTACGGGCGCCGGCCTGGGCCTGGGCATCGTCGCGCGCTATGCGGACTTGTTGGGCGCGTGCCTGGAACTGGGGGCGCCGGCGCAGGATCAGGGTCTGTGCGTGCGGCTGGTATTCCCGGCCGCGTTCGCGGTGTGACTGCGCCAGTGCCGCAGGGCCGCCGCATACAATGCGCGGTTCGCTGACGCCGCCGGGCGCAGCTTCCTCTTTTGGAGTTTCCCAACGTGTTTATCTCTTCCGCTTTTGCCCAGACCGCCCCTGCAGCCGCCGCCGGCAGTGGCGACATGATGAGCCAGCTCACCGGCATGTTGCCGCTGGTGCTGATGTTCGTGGTGCTGTATTTCGTCATGATCCGCCCGCAGATGAAGCGCCAGAAAGAGCACAAGGCCATGATCGACGCCCTGGCCAAGGGCGACGAGGTGGCGACTGCCGGTGGCCTGCTGGGCACCGTCACGCGCATCGGCGAAGGCACGGTGCACGTGCAGATCGCCCAGGGCGTCGAAGTGCAGCTGCAGCGCAGCGCTGTCACCCAGGTGCTGCCCAAGGGTAGCTTGAAGTAATTTTTCCCGGGGCGGCGCGCCCGCCCCTGGCTCCCCTGCCATTGTTGACACTGCTTGTTCAGTGAGCTGAGAGCGCCATCATGAACCGTTATCCGGTCTGGAAGTACGCGATCCTCGTCATCGCGCTGCTCGTGGGTGCGCTGTACACCCTGCCCAATTTCTTCGGCGAGGCGCCGGCGGTGCAAGTCTCGTCGGCCAAAGCCACCATCAAGGTCGATCAGGCGCTGCTCGCGCGCGCCGAGGCGGCGCTGCAGGAGGCTGGCGTCACGCCCGACAGCATCAGCTTCGACGGCAACTCCGTGCGCGTGCGCCTGGACAGCCCCGACACCCAGCTCAAGGCCAAGGACGTGCTGCAAAAAGCCCTGGTGCCCGACGCCAGCGACCCGCCGTACATCATCGCCCTGGGCCTGGTCTCGCGCTCGCCCGACTGGCTCAAGGCCATCCACGCCCAACCCATGTTCCTGGGCCTGGACCTGCGCGGCGGCGTGCACTTCATGCTGCAAGTCGATATGCAGGCGGCCTTGACCAAGAAGGCCGACTCCTATGCCGGCGATCTGCGTTCGAGCCTGCGCGAGAAGAACATCCGCCACGGCGGCATCAGCCGCGATGGCCAGGCGGTGGAAATCAAGCTGCGCGACGAAGCCCAGCTCACCGCCACGCGCAATCTGATCGCCGACCAGTTCCCCGATCTGCTGGCCACCAGCAGCCCCGACGGCGACGGCTTCAAGCTGCGCGCCGCCATCAAGCCCGAGGCCCTGCGCAAGGTGCAGGAGCAGGCGCTCAAGCAGAACATGGTGACGCTGCACAACCGCATCAACGAGCTCGGCGTGGCCGAGCCCGTGATCCAGCAGCAGGGGCTCGACCGCATCGTCGTGCAGCTGCCGGGCGTGCAGGACACGGCCAAGGCCAAGGACATCCTGGGGCGCACGGCGACGCTGGAGGTGCGCATGGTCGATGAATCGACCGAGGCGCGCTCGGCCGAGCTGGGCAGCGGCCCGGTGCCGTTTGGCGATGAAAAATACCTCGACCGCAACGGCATGGCCGTGATCGTGAAAAAACAGGTCGTGCTCACCGGCGAGAACCTGACCGACGCCCAGCCGGGCTTCGACAGCCAGACGCAGGAGGCGACCGTGAACCTGGTGCTCGACGCCAAGGGCTCGCGCATCTTCAAGGACATCACGCGCGACAACATCGGCAAGCGCATGGCCATCGTGCTCTTTGAAAAGGGCAAGGGCGAGGTCGTGACGGCGCCGGTGATCCGCTCGGAAATCGGCGGTGGCCGCGTGCAAATCTCGGGCCGCATGACCACCGTCGAAGCCAACGATACGGCGCTGTTGCTGCGCGCCGGCTCGCTCGCCGCGCCGATGGAGATCATCGAGGAATACACCATCGGCCCGAGCCTGGGCGCCGACAACATCCAGCGCGGCATCCACTCCGTGGTCTGGGGCATGGTCGCCATTGCCGCCTTCATGTGCGTGTACTACATGCTGTTTGGCGTGTTCTCCACCGTGGCACTGTCGGTCAACGTGCTGATGCTGCTGGCGATTTTGTCCATGCTGCAGGCGACGCTGACGCTGCCGGGCATCGCCGCCATGGCGCTGGCGCTGGGCGTGGCGATTGACTCGAACGTGCTCATCAACGAGCGTATCCGCGAGGAACTGCGCGCCGGCGTCTCGCCGCAGGCGGCGATTGCCGCCGGCTACGAGCGCGCCTGGGCCACCATCCTGGACTCGAACGTGACCACGCTGATCGCCGGCCTGGCGCTGCTGGCCTTCGGCTCGGGCCCGGTGCGCGGCTTTGCCGTGGTGCACTGCATTGGCATTCTCACCAGCATGTTCTCGGCGGTGTTCTTCTCGCGCGGCCTGGTCAACCTCTGGTACGGCAACCGCAAAAAGCTCAAGTGCCTGGCCATCGGCCAGGTCTGGAAGCCCGAAGACAGCTCGGGTATGCGCTCGGTCGCTGCGCGCGGCGACCAATAAGGAGGATGCGCCATGGAATTTTTCCGCATCAAAAAAGACATCCCGTTCATGAAATACGCGTTGGTGCTGAACGCGATTTCGTTCATCACCTTCGCCCTGGCGGTGTTCTTCCTGTTCACGCGTGGCCTGCACCTGTCGGTGGAGTTCACCGGCGGCACGGTGATGGAAGTGGCCTACCAGCAGACGGCCGACATTGGCAAGGTGCGCGAGACCGTCGCCGGCCTGGGCTACCAGGACGTGGTGGTGCAGAACTTCGGCACCTCGCGCGACGTCATGATCCGCCTGCCGGTGCAAAAGGGCGTGACCTCGGCGCAGCAAAGTGAGCAGGTGCTCTCGGCCCTCAAAAGCCAGGATGCAGAAGTCGCCCTGCGGCGCACCGAGTTCGTCGGCCCGCAGGTGGGCGAGGAACTGGTGCACGGCGGCCTGATGGCGCTGGGCATGGTGGTGCTGGGCATCGTCATCTACCTGGCGCTGCGCTTTGAGTGGAAGTTCGGCGTCGCCGCCATCATCGCCAACCTGCACGATGTGGTCATCATCCTGGGCTTCTTCGCCTTCTTCCAGTGGGAGTTCTCGCTCTCGGTGCTCGCTGGCGTGCTGGCGGTGCTGGGCTATTCGGTGAACGAATCGGTGGTGATCTTCGACCGGATCCGCGAGGCGTTCCGCAAATTCCGCAAGCTCAACACGCACGAGGTCATCGACCACGCCATCACTTCCACCATGAGCCGCACCATCATCACCCACGCCTCGACCGAGGCAATGGTGCTCTCGATGTTCTTCTTCGGCGGCCCGAGCCTGCACTACTTCGCGCTGGCGCTGACCATCGGCATCCTGTTCGGCATCTACTCCTCGGTGTTCGTGGCGGCCGCCATTGCCATGTGGCTGGGCGTCAAGCGCGAAGACTTGGTCAAGGTCAGCAAAAAGGAAGAGGGCGACCCGAGCGATCCCAACAGCGGCGCTACGGTTTGAGCCGCTAAGATGACGGGCTATGCCGCCCACGACGCCCTCCGCACCCCACGCCCCCTTGGCCCGCATGGCGCGCCAGCGCTTCGTGCAGGGGCTGTGCACGGGCATCGTGCAGCTCGATAAAACGCTGCTCGACTTTCTCGACCAGCTGAT
>JAJTBK010000249.1 GCA_021286965.1 Comamonadaceae bacterium
CGAACAAATTGCGCTCGTGCAGCACCTTGTAATGCTTGAGACTGTGCAACAACGCGCTCGGCGTGCTGCCGGCGACGGAGTTGAGGAACACCGCCACCCCGGCCACGCGCGGCGGTGGCCGCACGAAGACCGAATCCAGGAACAAGGTCAGCTCGATCGAGTGCACCCGGTTGTTCTCCCGGATCAGCTCGCGGCCGCGACGCCAGGTGGCCATCACCGTATAGATCAGGCCCGCAATCAGCAGCGGGAACCAGCCCCCGTCGGCAATTTTGAGCGCATTGGAGCTGAAAAACACCAGATCGACCAGCAAGAAAATGCTGCTTGCAGCCACGGCCACCAGCGGGTGAAAGTGCCAGTGGTAGCGCACGACGAAGTAGGTCAGCCCGGTGGTAATCACCATCAGCAGGCTGACCGAAATGCCATAGGCAGCGGCCATGGCCGACGAATTGCGAAACAGCACCACCGTCAGCACCACGCCCGCCAGCAGCAGCCAGTTGACCGCGCCCACATAAATCTGGCCGATCTCCTCGTCCGAGGTGTGCTCGACGTGCATACGTGGCAAGAAATCAAGCTGCATGGACTGCTTGGCCGCCGAGAACGCCCCCGAAATCAGGGCCTGCGAGGCGATCACCGTCGCCGCCGTCGCCAACACCACCAGCCCCACCAGGGCCCAGGAGGGGGCTAGCAGGTAGAACGGATTCTCGGCCGCCTTGGCGTTGCCCAGCACCAGCGCCCCCTGGCCCAGGTAGTTGAGCATCAGCGCCGGCATCACCAGCCCGAACCAGGCCAGGCGGATGGGACGCTTGCCGAAATGCCCCATGTCCGCATACAGCGCCTCGGCGCCGGTCAGGCACAGGAACACCGCGCCCAGCGTGATGAACGCAATGTGGGGATGGGCGAGCATGAACTCCACCGCGTACCACGGTGACAGGGCGCCGAGCACCTGTGGCTGGCGCATGATCTGCCGCAAGCCGATGGCGCCCAGGACGAGGAACCACAGCACCATCACCGGCCCGAAGAAGCGCCCGATGCGCGCCGTGCCATGGCGCTGTACCACGAACAACAGGGCCAGCACGGTCAGCGCAATGGGCAGGACGTAGGGCTTGGCGGCGGGCGTCACCACCTCCAGCCCCTCGACGGCAGAAAGCACCGAGATCGCCGGCGTGATGATGCCGTCGCCAAAGAACAGCGCCACGCCAAACGCCCCCATGGCGAACATGCCCGCACGCAGGCGCGGGCGCTCGCCCACCGAGCGCGAGGCCAGCGCCAGCAGCGCCATCATGCCGCCCTCGCCATCGTTGTCGGCGCGCATCACCAGGCCCACGTACTTGAGGGCGACGACGACGATCAGCGCCCAGAGAAACATGGAGGTTGCACTCATCACGTTCGCCGGCGACAGCGGCACGCGGCCATCGGCGAAAACCTCACGAAAAGCGTACAGCGGGCTGGTGCCGATGTCGCCAAAGACGACGCCAATCGCCCCCAGCATCAGCCAGCCCGCGCCCGATGCTCCGGGGGTGGCGGCGTGCGTGCTCCCTGCTTGCATGAAGTGCTCCTAAATTTCCACTTTCGAGCCCAGCTCGACCACGGCGTTGCTTGGCAGGTTCATGAACTCGGCGGCCGTGCTGGCGCTGTGGTGCATTTGGGCGAAGAGTTTTTCGCGCCACAGCGACATGCCCGTGCCCAGGGTCGGGGTGACGATGTCGCGCGAGAGGAAATAGCTCGTCGTCATGGGACTCAGATCCACCCCCCGGCCCTCCATGAGCAAGAGCGCGCGCGGCAGATCGTAGTCGTTCTTGAAACCATAGTTGACGCTCACGCGCCAGCAATCGCGGCCCAGGGCCTCGACTTCCAGGCGTTTTTCCATGCCGATCCAGGGCACCTCGTGGCTGTGCACGGTAACGAACAGGTTCTGTGCGTGCAGCACCTTGTTGTGCTTAAGGTTGTGCAACAAGGCGTTGGGCACCATGCCTTCCTTAGAGGTCAAGAACACCGCCGTGCCCGCCACCCGCGTCGGCGGCGAGAGAAAGAGCGAGGCCAGGAAGTCCTTCAAGTCCAGCGCCGTCTCCTGCAGCGCCTGCGCCAGCAGGGCGCGGCCGTCGCGCCAGGTGACCATCAGCAGGAACACCGCGCCGGCAATCGCCAGCGGGAACCAGCCACCATGAATCAGCTTGAGCAGGTTGGACGACCAAAACAGGATGTCCACCGTGAAAAACACCCCCGTGGCCAAGAGGCACAGCAGCAGCGGCAGCTTCCAGGCGTAGCGCACGACGAAGAAGGTCAGCACCGTGGTGATGAGCATGTCGGTGGTCACTGCAATACCGTAAGCTGCCGCCAGGTTGCCCGAATTGCGGAACATGCCCACCGCCAGCACGATGAGCACGAACAGGCCCCAGTTGACGAAAGGCATGTAGATCTGCCCCTTGTCGTGCACGCTGGTGTGCTGCACCTGCAGGCGCGGCAAAAACCCCAGCTGGATGACCTGCTTGGTGACACTGAAGGCGCCCGAGATCAGCGCCTGCGAGGCAATCACCGCCGCCGCCGTCGCCAGGCCCACCAGCGGCAACGTGGCCCACTCGGGCGCCAGGTTGAAGAACGGGTTTTTCACCGCCTCGGGCTCGGCCAGCAAAAGTGCGCCCTGGCCAAAGTAGTTGAGCACCAGCGCCGGCATGGCAATCGAGAACCATGCCAGGCGGATCGGGCGTTTGCCAAAATGCCCCATGTCGGCGTACAGCGCCTCACCGCCGGTCACGCACAGCACCACCGCGCCCAGGATGATGAAGGTGATCGCCGGGTTGTGCATCCCGAAGCGCCAGGCAAAGTGCGGTGAGATGGCCCACAAAATCTCCGGGTGCTTGGCAATGTGCAGCAGGCCGAGCAAGGCGATGGTGGCGAACCACAGCATCATCACCGGGCCGAAGAACTTGCCGATGCCGGCCGTACCCTGCTTCTGCACGAAAAAGAGTGCAAACAGCACCAGCAGCGTGAGCGGAATGACGTACTTCGTCATCTCCGGCGACACCACCTCCAGCCCTTCCATGGCGCCGAGCACGGTAATGGCCGGTGTGATGACGCCATCGCCGTAGAACAGGCAGGTGCCGAAGATGCCCACCAACAGCATCCAGTGGCGCAGCACCGGCCGGTCGGCGACGGCGCGCGAGGCCAGGGTCAGCATGGCCACCAGGCCACCCCCGCCGTTGTTATCGGCGCGCAGCACCAGCACCACGTACTTGAGCGAGACGATGATGGACAGCGTCCAGAAAATCAGCGACAGCACGCCGTAGACGTTGTCGTGCGTGAACTGCACGTGGCCGGTGGCGAAGACCTCCTTGACGGTGTAGAGCACGCTGGTGCCGATGTCGCCGAAGACGACGCCGATGGCGCCCAGGGTCAGCGTCGCAAGCGACGATTTGGAGTTTTGCACGAACAGGCCCCCCAGCCGGGGCCGGGGTACGGGTAAGAAAGAGGACGCTATTGTGCGCTGGCCACCAGCGGGCCAGGCTGCGGCATTTGCTTACCTCGTACACATGTTGCAGCGCTGCGACGGGTCAGCGCTGCGTCATTTTCAGTCGTAGACCTCGGCCTCGGGGTCGGTCGCCTCGAGCTCGTAGCTGGCTGCCAGCATCGCCAGGCGCGCCACCACGCCATACATGTAAAAGCGATTGGGCGCGCTCGCCCCGGGGCGCACGCCCGGCTGGGGCAGCTGGCCGCCCTGGGCAAAGGCCAGCGGCACGAAGGCGGCGCCGGGGGCGTTGAGGTTGTCCTCGTCGCCGCGCTC
>JAJTBK010000253.1 GCA_021286965.1 Comamonadaceae bacterium
GAGCGCGCGCGCCCGGGCGAAGTCTGGTTCAGCGCCAGTGCCGTGCCCGAGCTGGCGCTGGCCGAGGAGCAGCGCTTCGTGCGCCTGGGCACGCTGGCCATCCGGGGCAAGACCGAGCCCATCATGGTGTTCGGCCTGGAATGGCGCCAGGACGAGGATCCCGAGGCGCAGACCGTGCTCACGCACCTGCCCAGCACCTTTGGCCCGCCGCCGACCGAGCCGGCCCAGCTGCAGGTGCACTGGGGCGATGAGGGCCGGGTGTTCGGTGCCGGCGACATGCCGCTGCTGCTCGGGCGCGCGCCGCAGTCGCAGGTGTTCGTCAACGACCCGCGCGTCTCGCGCGAGCACGCGCGCATCGAGTGGAGCCGGGGCGCGTTCGCCCTGGTCGATCTGAGCCGCTTTGGCACCTGGCTGCGCTTTGACGGCCAGGAGCCGCTGCTGCTGCGCCGTGACAGCTGCCTGCTGCACGGCAGCGGCGCCATCGCCCTGGGCGTGGCCTTTGCCGACAGCAGCGCGCCGGTGCTGCGCTTTCAAGTCTCAGAGAGCGGCGTTTTTGTGCGCTAGGTTTGCAGGCAAAAATGGCGCTAGCGCTTGATGGTCAAGCGCTAGAAGCTATTAAAAATATAGCATCAAGCAGCTGGGCGCGGGCTGCGCGGCGCCCACTTGGCCAGCTCCCACTTGGCGATGGAAGCGCGGTGCACCTCGTCGGGGCCGTCGGCAAAGCGCAGCGTGCGGGCGTTGACGTAGGAGAACGCCAGGGGCGTGTCCTCGCTCACGCCGGCGCCGCCAAACACCTGCATCGCCCAGTCGATCACCTGGCAGGCCATGCTCGGGGCGACGACTTTAATCATCGCAATCTCGGTCTTGGCGACTTTGTTGCCCACGGTGTCCATCATCCAGGCGGCCTTGAGCGTCAAGAGCCGGGCCATGTCGATCTGGCAGCGGGCGTTGGCGATGCGCTCCTGCGTCACGCCCTGCTGCGCCAAGAGCTTGCCAAAGGCGGTGCGTGCCAGCGCGCGCTGGCACATCAGCTCCAGCGCCCGCTCGGCCTGGCCAATCAGGCGCATACAGTGGTGGATGCGCCCGGGGCCCAGGCGGCCCTGGGCAATCTCGAAGCCCCGGCCCTCGCCCAGCAGCACGTGATCGACGGGTACGCGCACGTTCTCGAACAGCACCTCGCCGTGGCCGTGCGGTGCGTCGTCGTAGCCAAACACGCTCACCGGGCGCACCACGGTGATGCCGGGGGTGTTGGCGGGCACCACGATCATGCTTTGCTGCAGGTGCTTGGGCGCCTCGGGATCGGTCTTGCCCATGGTGATGAAGACCTGGCAGCGCGGATCGTTCGCGCCCGATGTCCACCACTTGCGGCCATTGATGACGTAATGGTCGCCGTCGCGCTCGATGCGGGTGCAGACGTTGGTGGCATCACTCGATGCCACCTCGGGCTCGGTCATGGCGAAGGCCGAGCGGATGTGGCCATTGAGCAGCGGGCGCAGCCAGCGCGCCTTGATGGCCTCGCTGCCGTAGCGGGCAATCGTCTCCATGTTGCCGGTGTCGGGGGCGGAGCAGTTGAAGACTTCGCTGGCCCAGAACACGCGGCCCATGACCTCGGCCAGCGGCGCGTATTCGGCGTTCGTCAGGCCCGCGCCGTGGTAGCCCGAGGCTTCGGCAGTATCGACCGGCAAAAACAAATTCCACAGCCCCGCCTGCTGGGCCAGGGGTTTGAGGCGCTCGCTCGTTTGCAGCGGCGTCCAGCGTTTGCCCGCTGCCGTGTTGGCCGCCAGCTCGGCGGCCCAGGCGGCTTCGGCCGGGTAGATGTGCTCCTGCATAAAGGCTTGCAGGCGCTTGAGCAGGTCTTGGGTTTTGGGCGAGTAGGCGAAGTCCATGGGTGTTTCCCTTCACAAAAATCAAAATTGGGGCGCAGCTGCGCCCACCCCGGGGTGCGGCCAGGGCGGTGCGGATGCAAAAAAAGTCTTAGAGCGTGTTTATGATCTCCTCATGGTGCCCGCAAGGCAGCAAAAGGCCGCAATCGAGGCGCGCGCCGCAGGCCATGCTGGTGGCCTGGACAAGGTGCGCAACGCGGAGTGTGGCCTTTTGCTGCCTTGCCCGAAGGGTTGCCCCGCAAAAGCGGCGCCTGCGGCGTTGCAAATGCTCGCCGGGCCACCAGCCCGGCTGCGCTTTGCGCCTTGCAGCCACCGCTTTTTCGGGGCAACGGACACCATGAGGAGATCGTAAACACGCTCTTAGCGCTGCGCGAACGACCAGGCCAGCTCGGCCAGCGGACGCGCGGTGGCGCCGGCGGCCTTGGCCTCGGCGCTGGCGGCGGTGCCGGCCTGCACGCGCTTGGCAATGCCTTGCAAGATGGCGGCGACGCGGAACATGTTGTAGGCCATGTAGAAGTTCCAGTCGGCCAGCAGCGCATCGGCGTCGGCCAGGCCGGTGCGCGCGCAGTAGCGGCGGATGTAGTCGTGCTCGCTGGGGATGCCCAGGGCCGCCAGGTCCAGCCCGCCAATGCCCCGGCTCAGGCTGGCCGGCACGTGCCAGCTCATGCAGTGGTAGGCAAAATCGGCCAGCGGGTGGCCCAGGGTGGACAGTTCCCAGTCGAGCACGGCAATCACACGCGGCTCGGTCGGGTGGAACATGAGGTTGTCCAGGCGGTAGTCGCCGTGCACGATGCTGACGCGGCGCTCGTCCAGGGCGCTGGCGGGCATGTGCGCCGGCAGCCAGGCCATGAGCTGCTCCATCTCGGCAATCGGCTCGGTGATGCTCGCCTGGTACTGCTTGCTCCAGCGCCCGATCTGGCGCGCAAAGTAGTTGCCCGGCTTGCCAAAGTCGGCCAGCCCCCGGGCAGCAAAATCGACGCTGTGCAGCGCGGCGATGACCCGGTTCATCTCGTCGTAGTAGGCGCCGCGCTCGGCGAGCGTCATGCCGGGCAGGGACTGGTCCCAGAGCACGCGCCCCTGCAAAAATTCCATGATGTAGAAGGCGCGGCCAATGATGGCCTCGTCCTCGCACAGCGCCAGCATTTGGGGCACGGGCACGTCGGTGCCGGCCAGGGCCTGCATGACGGCGTATTCGCGCTCGATGGCGTGTGCCGAGGGCAGCAGCTTGGCCACCGGCCCGGGCTTGGCGCGCATCACATAGGTGGCGCTGGGTGTGATGAGCTTGTAGGTTGGGTTGGACTGCCCGCCCTTGAACATTTCCACCGTCAGCGGGCCGGCAAAACCCGGCAGGTGCTGCGCCAGCCAGGTGGCCAGGGCGTTGGTGTCGAAGCTGTGGCGCTCGCTCACGGGGCGGGTGCCTTGGAAATGGTCAAAGTTGCTCATGGACAGTGAGTGGGGTCGTTAAAAAGTTATGAATCAGCCACGGCAATGCGCAGCAGCGCTTCGCGCTCGCGCACCACCAGGCCACTGGGCTCGATGCGGATCGCGTCCTCGCGCTCCATGGCCTTGAGTTCCTGGTTCACGCGCTGGCGCGAGGCGCCCAGCAGCTGGGCCAGTTCTTCCTGCGCCAGCTGCAGGCTGATGCGGATCTCGCCATCGCTCGACAGGCTGGGCGCGCCGTAGCTGCGCACCAGGTGCAGCAGCTGCTTGGCCAGGCGCGCGCGCAGCGGCAGGGTGTTCAAATCCTCGACCAGACCGTAGAGCTGGCGGATGCGCCGCGCGTGCAGGCGCAACAGCGCCTCGTACAGCTCGACGTGCTGGGCCAGGATTTTTTGAAAATCGGCCTTGGAGACGCACAGCATGGTGGTCTCGCCATGGGCGTAGGCGTCGTGCGTGCGCCGGTCGCCGTCGAACAGCGCCACGTCGCCGAGCCAGATGCCGGGTTCGACGTAGGTCAGCGTGATCTGCTTGCCCGACAGCGAGGTCGAGCTCACGCGCACCGCGCCCCGGGCGCAGGCCGTCCACTCCTCGGGCAGGTCGCCGCGTGCACAGATGAGTGCACCATCCTTGAACCGTTTGACGTAAGCGCATCGCAGAATGTCGTGCCGCAGGGAGGGCGAAAGGCTTGAAAACCAGCGACCGGAATTGATCGCTTCTCTTTCTTCAATCGTAAGAATGGGGTCGTCCATGGTCTGTCGTTTGGGTGACTGGGGATGGCTGCATTGTCGCGTGGGGGACGGGCGGGCGGCGTCGCTTGGGTGTCTGGCCGGATGTTGACTATCGGTATTAAGATGATGATTGTTTTGAATAATCGGGTTTTCCCGTTCTTTTCCGTTGGCGTTGCCCCGGATAGCTATGCCAGAATGGCTTGCACAAAAAAGAAATTACTGTGAAAAAACGTCACATCTTCATTGGCACGGGACTGGCCCTCGCCGCCTGGGGCGCCGCTGCCCTGAGTCTGGGCCCCAGCACCAGCAGCGTGACCCTGGGCGCGCCCATCGACCTGACGTTTGAAGTCCGGCCCGACCCCGGCATGGATCTGGCCGAGGCCTGCCTGCGCGCCCATCTGGTCGATGGCGAGCTATCGGTGAGCGAATCGCTGCTCCGCATCAGTCCTGTGGCCCCACGCCCGGGGCACAGCGCGGCGGTGCGGGTGCAGGCCTTTGCCACGGCGCGCGAGCCGGTGCTGACGGCCACGCTCAGCGTCGGCTGCTCGGGGGCGGTCACGCGCAGTTACACCTTCCTGGCCGAACCGCCGCTGGCTGCACGTGACCAGACGGCGCCACTGGATGTGGCACGCCTGGCATCGTCCGCCGCCGCCGCCGCCGCTGCGCCAGCCCCGTCCCGGCCGGCGCGTGCCGGCAGC
>JAJTBK010000260.1 GCA_021286965.1 Comamonadaceae bacterium
GGCAGCCGCGCAGCCCGCGTCCGTCCTTCCGCCCGAGGTGCAGGCGGCCCTGGCCGCCGCCAGGTTGCCGCCCGAGGCCCTGGCCGTGGTGGTGGCCGATGCCGATGCGCCGCGCAAGCCGCCGCGCCTGGCCTGGCGCGCCCAGGTGCCGATGAACCCGGCCTCGGTGATGAAGCTGGTCACCACCTTCGCGGCGCTGGAGCAGCTCGGCCCCGCCTACACCTGGCAGACGCCGGTGTACCTGGAAGGCGCGCTGCAGGGCGGCACGCTGCAGGGCAACGTCTACATCCAGGGCCGGGGCGATCCCAAGCTCGTGGTCGAGCGGCTGTGGCTGCTGCTGCGCCGCCTGCAGGCGCAGGGCGTGCAGCAGATTGCCGGCGACATCGTGCTCGACCGCAGCGCCTTCAGCCTGCCGGCGCACGACCCGGGCGCGTTTGATGGCGAGCCGCAGCGCGCCTACAACGTGGCGCCCGATGCGCTGCTCGTCAACTACCAGGCGCTGGTGCTGAACTTCGTGCCCGACAGCCGCGCCGGCCTGGTGCGCGTGAGTGCCGAGCCGCCGCTGGCCGGGCTGCAGCTGCCCGCCAGCCTGCCCCTGGCGCCGGCGGGCACGGCCTGTGGTGACTGGCGCGCCCATTTGCAGCTGGACGTGGGCGATGGCCAGCGCCTGCGTTTTGCCGGCAGCTATCCGGCCAGTTGCGGCGAGCGCAGCTGGGCCCTGGCGCTGCCTGAGCCGCAGACCTTTGCCGCCCGCGCCGTGCAGGGCATGTGGCAGGCCCTGGGCGGGCAGCTCACGGGCCAGGTGCGCGAGGGGCGTGTGCCGGCGGGCCTGCAGCCGGTGTTCAGCCAGGCTTCACCGCCGCTGGCCGAGGTGCTGCGCGACATCAACAAGTACAGCAACAACGTCATGACGCAGCAGCTGCTGCTGACCCTGGGGCTGGAGAAGGGCGGCGGCGGCAGCTTTGAGGCCGGGCGGGCCGTGGTCGAGCGCAGCTGGCGCGCGGCCCTGGGCGAGGCGCCGCTGCCGGTGCTCGACAACGGCGCCGGCCTGAGCCGCGAGGCGCGCATCAGCGCCGAGGCCCTGGGGCGCATGTTGCAACGTGCCTGGGCGGCGCCTTTCATGCCGGAGTATGTGGCGTCGCTGCCCATCGTCGGTGTCGATGGCACGCTGCGGCGCAACACCAGCCGCGCCGCCGGCCAGGCGCACCTGAAAACCGGCAGCCTGCGCGATGTCATGGCGCTGGCCGGCTACGTCGATGGCGCCGACGGCCAGCGCTGGGTGCTGGTGGCGCTGGTGAACCATGCCAATGCGGCGGCGGCGCGGCCGGTGCTCGATGCGCTGCTCGAATGGGCGCAGCAAGGCCGCTGAAAAATTAGGGCTTTCTCTCAGGTGACATAGGCCCGTCATTAGTTTGTTTACAAACGAAAATTCGCGCTTTCTCTCTGTAACTGGAATCCCCGATGACATTTCGTTTGCAAGCAGCGGCCGTGGCCGCTGCACTGGTGCTCGCTGCCTGCGGTGGCGGCGGCGCCGACACCACCCCGGTGGCGCCCATCCACAAGGTCAAGGTCGCCGGCGACAGCCTGGCCGACAGCGGCACGTTCGGCATCAAATTCACCGTCCAGGGGGCGGGTGCCAACGGCGGGCCGACGCAGATCTGGGTCGATCGCGTGGCCGCCAATTTTGGCCAGAGCCTGTGCGCGCATTACCTCTCCACCGACCGCACCAGCTTTGCCAGCAGCAGCGGCTGCACCAATTACGCCGTTGGCGGCGGCCGCATCAACTATTACGACGCCCCGACCTCGCCGTACTCCATCGTGCAGCAGCTCAAGGACATGGGTGCGGCCGGCTTTGGCAGCGATGAGCTGCTGCTGGTCGATGGCGGCGGCAACGACGCGGCCGACCTGATCAAGGCCTACATCCTGGCCTCCCTCGGCGCCGAGGCGGGCTACAAGGCGCTGCTGGGCACGGTGCTCGACGCCGCCAGCGTCGATGCGCTCTGGATCCAGGGTGCGCCGGGCAAGGCCCAGGCGGGCGGCGTCTACATGCAGGCGCTGGCCAAGCAGTTTGCCAAGGCCATCCAGACCGAGGCCCTGGCCAAGGGGGCGCCGCGCGTGGCCGTGCTCAACATGCCGGGCGTGACGCGCACGCCGCTGTTCCTCATGACGCTCCAGAACATCTCCCAGTCCCAGGGCGCCGAGGCGGCGGCCCAGCTGGCAGTGCTGTTCGATGGCTGGATCAACACCTTCAACAGCCAGCTGGCCCAGTCCCTGGCGGGTGATGCGCGCGTGGCGGTGGTCGATTTTTACGCCTCGTTCAAGGACCAGTCCGAGCACCCGGCGCAGTACGCCTACACCAACGTCACCACGCCGGTGTGCCCGGTGGTGAGCCAAGACCCTTTCACCAAGCTGCCGAACTACGACTTTCCCAGCTGCACCGCCAGTACCCTGTCGTCCAATCCGCCGGCGGGCGAGAGCGGCGCCGACTGGTGGAAGAGCCATGCCTTTTCCGACGCCTTCCACCCCACGCCCTATGCCCACCAGCTGATGGGGCAACTCGTCTCGCGTTCCCTGTCGCAGGCAGGCTGGCTGTAAGCGCTTGCGCGCTGGTTTTTTTCTCACAAAGCGTTCCATGAAACAAGAACTCTTGCAGGCCGGCGCTGCGCTGGCCCTGCTGGCCGCCTGTGGCGCGGCCCCGGCCCAGGTGGCCGGCACCCTCAGCGTGCGCGCCGGCGTCACGCACATCGCCCCGCGCACCGACAGCGACAACCTGACGGCGCCGAGCTTTCCCAACACCAAGGTGGACGTGGGCTCGGCCTCGGCCCTGACCGGCGGCATTACCTACATGGTGACCGACCACTGGGCGCTGGATCTGCCTATGGGCCTGCCGTTCAAGCATTCGTTCTACGGTGATGGCGCCATCGCCGGCGTGGGCAAGCTCGGCGAGACCAAGGTCATTCCGGCCACGCTCTTTGCCCAGTACCGCTTTGGCGCGGCCCAGGCAGCGTTCCGGCCCTATGTGGGCCTGGGCGTGACCTACAGCCGCTTCTTCAAGAACCGCAGCACGGCCGCGCTCACGGGCGTGACCGGCGGCTCGCCCGCCAACCCGACCACGGCCTATATCGACAACCAATGGGGCCTGACGCCGCAGGTCGGCGTCGTCTGGAACTTCCACGAGCGCTGGTTCCTCGATGCGGCCTACTACAAGAGCTTCCTCAAGACCACGGCCCACCTCTCGACCGGCCAGACCATCGGGATGCGCCTGAACCCCGACGTGTTCTCCCTCGGCCTGGGCTACCGTTTCTGAGCGCACACGTTCTGACGCTGATGCCGCGCCGATAAAAAAAGGCCGGCCCTTTGCGGGGCCGGCCTTTTTGCTGGGGGCGGTTTTTTACCAGCGGTTGCGCACCATGCTGATGGCGTAGGTGCCGAACTGGCGCTGTGCCGAGGGCGTGAGGTAGACCGCGTCGGCGAAGGCATAGCGGTTGTAGTCGGCTCCGGCGAGCACGGTGCTCGGGGTGCACAGGGCGGAGTTCACCTGGTAGGTACCGATGCCGATGCCGTTGCCCGCATCGACCGAGTTGCACACCGGCACGCTGGCGTTGTCAAAGCCGTAGCTGCCCGGGGCGTTGACGTAGGCGTTGACGTACAGCTCCAGATCGACGTACTGCACCTGCTTGCCGTAGTCCCGCAGGGCGATTTTCAGGCCGGCGTTGAAGGCCGTGCTGGCGGCATCGAGCAGGCTGGTTTGGCCGATGGTGGTGGCCCAGGGGGTTTTGCCCAGGTTGTACACGCCCGAGATGACCACGTGCTGGGCGCCGGCGTTGACCATGCGCACGACCTGCGCCGCCAGCGCCTCGCCCCACTGGCGCGCCTGTTGCTGGTAGGCGGCGGCGCTCAGCTGGCTGGCCTGCACGGCGGCCATGCCGGCGATCAGGTCGGCGGTGCCGGCGCTCACCAGCACGAACTCGGCGCTGCCGAACTTCTGGCTGGCCAGGAAGCTGTCGATCTGCGCCGTCACGGTGGGCGTGCTGGCGTTGCCGGCGGCGTCCGGGGTGGCGTTGATGCGGGCGTTGCCCTGGGCGTAGTTCAGGCCGCCCTGGCTCACGGGCTTGGCGCTCAGGCCCCAGTTGCTGGCAAATTGCGTCGTCCAGTTCAGCAGGCTGCCGTCGGTGGCGTTGACGGTGTAGGCGCTGCCCTTTTGCCCGGTGTCGGCCACGGCGTCGCCAAACACCACCACGCGCTGCGGCGTGATGGCCGATTCCACGGTGCTCGATCCACAGGCGGCCAAGAGCGCCGCCGAGGCGCAGGCCGCTGCCAGCAGGCTGCGGCGCATCCAAACAAAAGCCATGATTTCTCCAAAAAAAGTGGGTGCAAGTGTAATCAGCCCGCCGCTGCGGCGCGCTGCAGGCGGTCGCGCACGCCTTCCCAGGCGGCATCGTCGGGCGGGGTTTCTATCCAGATCAGGCGCACGCCGGCGTCGTCCAGGGCGCGCAGCTGGGCAAAGAGCTGCTGCGCCGCCGCTTCGGCCTGCTCCGGCATGGCCACCAGGCGCACGCCCGGGCCGGGGCGGCGCAGCGGGCTGCGCGCGTACACCGCCAGGTGGGCGGCGTCGGCGCCGAGCAGATCGAGCCCGGCTTGCAGCGCGCGCGCGTCCATCAGGCGCACCCGGGCATTCGGGGCGTAATGGGCCTCTAACGTGCCAGAGGCGCGCGGGGCTTGCGTCAGCAGCTCGTCTTTTGATAGCACTGGCTGGCCGCAGGCAGCCGCCACCTGGGTCCGGGTAATGTGCCCCGGGCGCAGCAGCACGGGCTGGCCCCGGGTGCAGTCGATGATGGTGGACTCAATGCCCACCTGGCAGGCGCCGCCGTCGAGCACCAGCAGGTCGGCGCCGAATTCGTCCTGCACGTGGGCCGCGCTGGTGGGGCTGACGCGGCCAAAACGGTTGGCGCTGGGCGCGGCCAGGCCGTGCACGCCGCGCGCCTGGCAGGCGTGCAGCAGCGCCTGCGCCACCGGGTGCTGCGGGCAGCGCAGGCCGACGCTGTCCTGGCCGCCGGTGGCCGCCTGGGCGCGCCCGCCCTGGCGCGGCAGGATGAGCGTCAGCGGCCCGGGCCAGAAGGCATCGACCAGCGCCTGCGCAAAGGGCGGCACGCTGCTGGCAAAGTGGGCGATGCCGCAGGCGTCGGCCACGTGCACGATCAGCGGGTGATCGGCCGGGCGGCCCTTGGTGGCAAAAATCTGCGCCACGGCGGCGTCGTTGTCGGCGTCCGCCGCCAGGCCGTAGACGGTTTCGGTCGGCAGGCCGACGAGCGTGCCCGCCTGCAGCGCCTGCGCGGCGGTGGCAATCGCCTGGGGTTGCTGGCCGTCGAGGATCATGCTCAAAACGCCGCAATGCCCAAGAGGGCGGCGGCCTGCAGCGCCGTGGCGCGCGCGGCCTCGGGCGTGGCGGCGGTGACGTTCAGGTGGCCCATCTTGCGCCCGTGCTTGGCCTGGGTCTTGCCGTACAGGTGCAGGTGGCAGCCGGGCAGGGCCAGCACCTGCGCCCAGGGCGGCTCCTGCGCGCTGCGGCCCTGGGTGAACCACAAATCGCCCAGCAGGTTGAGCATGACGGTGGCGCTGTGCAGGCGCGGCGCCACCAGCGGCAGGCCGGCGAGGGTGCGCACCTGCAGCCCAAACTGCGAGATATCGCAGGCGTCCTGGCTGTAGTGGCCGCTGTTGTGCGGGCGCGGGGCGATCTCGTTGACCACCAGGCGGCCGTCTTGCAGCACGAAAAATTCCACGCACAGCACGCCCACGTACTGCAGCTCATTTGCTATCGAAACTGCAGCTGCTTGCGCTTGACTGGCAAGCGCTGGCGGCACATTTCCTTCATAAACCTCGGTCACGGCGAGGATGCCGTCGCGGTGCAGGTTGCGCTGCACCGGCAGGGCAACGGTGGCGCCGTCGTGGCCGCGTGCGATCAGCACCGAGCATTCGAGCGCCAGCGGCAGCATTTTCTCCAGCACGCAGGGCACGCTGCCGAGCTCGGCCCAGGCGGCGGCCAGCTCGGCGGCGTTGGCCACGCGGCGCTGGCCCTTGCCGTCGTAGCCCAGGCGCGCGGTCTTCAGGATGCCGGGCAGCAAATCGGCGCTGACGGCAGCCAGGTGCGCCGCCGTTTCAATCACCGCGTGCGGCGCGCAGGGCACGCCGCAGGCGACGAAGTGGGCCTTCTCCTGCGCCCGGTCCTGCGCCACGGCAACGCAGCGCGCCGCCGGCGCCACCGGACGCTGGCCGGCGAGCGCGGCCATGGCGCTGGCGGGCACGTTCTCGAACTCGGTGGTGATGGCGTCGCTCAGGCGCGCCAGTTCGGCCAGGCCGTCGGGGTCGTCGTAGGCGGTGCGGATGTGGTGGTGGCTGACCAGCCCGGCGGGGCTCTCGGGGTCGGCGTCGAGCACTGCCGTGCGGTAGCCCATGGCCTGGGCCGCGTGCACGAACATGCGCCCGAGCTGGCCGCCGCCGAGCACGCCCAGGGTGCTGCCCGGCGCCAGTGCGGTGATGGGGTGGGCGCTCATGGCAGGGGCAGCTCCATGGCGCGCGCCGCTGCCGTTTGCTGGGCGCGGAACGCTTCGAGCTGCGCACGCAGCGCCGGGTCGTGGTTGGCCAGCAGGGCGACGGCAAACAGCGCCGCGTTGGCCGCGCCGGCGGCGCCAATGGCGAAGGTGGCCACCGGCACGCCCTTGGGCATCTGCACGATGGAGTGCAGCGAATCGACCCCCTGCAGGTGGCGGCTGGCGACGGGCACGCCCAGCACCGGCACGGTGGTTTTGGCGGCGATCATGCCCGGCAGGTGGGCCGCGCCGCCCGCGCCGGCGATGATGGCCTGCAGGCCGCGCGCGGCGGCGCTCTCGGCGTAGGCAAACATGTCGTCGGGCATCCGGTGCGCCGAGACGACCCGCGCCTCGTGGGTGATGCCGAATTGCCGCAGAATCTCGACTGCGTGCTGCATGGTCTCCCAATCGCTGGAAGAGCCCATGACGACGCCGATTTGTAGGGGTTTCATATGCTGTGGGGGTGGCGCGCCGGTGCCGGCGCCCGCTGCCGGTAGTGGAACCCGCGATTTTACTTTTCCGTGCCCTGCGCCGCGCTGTGACGAGGATTGCCCCCCATGATCGATGTGACCGTTGAAAATTTTGAAGCCGAGGTGATCGCCGCTTCCATGCAAGTGCCCGTGCTGGTGGACTTCTGGGCCCCCTGGTGCGGCCCGTGCAAGACGCTGGGCCCGGTGCTGGAAAAGCTCGAAGTGGCCTACGCCGGGCGCTTCAAGCTGGTGAAGATCGACTCCGACCAGGAGCAGCAGATTGCCGCCATGTTCGGCATCCGCAGCATTCCGACCTGCGTGCTGCTCATGAACGGCCAGCCGGTCGATGGCTTCATGGGCGCGCTGCCCGAGGGCCAGGTGCGCGCCTTCCTCGACAAGCACCTGCCCAGTGCCGAGGAGTTCGAGGCCGAAGAGGACGCCGCCGAGGCCGAGCAGGTGCTCGCTGCCGGCGATGTCGATGGCGCGCTCGAACGCCTGCAGCAGGCGGTGCTGACCGATCCGGCGAACGACGCCGCGCGTTTTGACTACATCAAGCTGCTGCTGCAAGAGGGGCGTGAGGACGATGCCAAGGTGGCCTTTGCACCGGTGATCGCCAAGGCCGCTGCCGACCGCCGCCTGGGGGCCTTGAAGGTTTGGCTGGATGCTCTTGATTTTGTAGCTGCTGGCGCTGATCTGGCGGCGCTGGAGGCACAAATTGCCGCCAATAAACGCGATTTTGCCGCCCGCTTTGGCCGTGCCCGCTGCCTGCTGGCGCAGCAGCACTGGACGCAGGCCATGGACGAGTTGCTGGAGATTTTGATGCGCGACAAGACCTGGAACGAAGAGGCGGCGCGCAAGACCTACATCGCCATCCTGGAGCTGATCGAGCCGCCGGCGGTGAAGGTGGCCGAGGGCCAGATCCCGCCGCAAGACCCGGTGGTGGCGACCTACCGCCGGCGCTTGTCGAGCGTGGTGCTCAGTTGAAAATGCAAAGGCCTCGAAAGAGGCCTTTTTGTTCTGCCGATGCGGGTGCTCAGGCCGTCAGCCGTGCCAGCGCCTCGCGGTACTTGGCGGCGGTTTTGTCGATCACCGCTTGCGGCAGGCGCGGCGCCGGGGCGGTTTTGTCCCAGGGCTTGCCGTTCACCTGCGCCTGCTCCAGCCAGTCGCGCACGAATTGCTTGTCGTAGCTCGGCGGGTTCTCGCCCCGGGCCAGGGCGTCGGCGTAGCCCTCGACGGGCCAGTAGCGCGAGCTGTCGGGCGTGAGCACCTCGTCCATCAGCACCAGCTCGCCGGCGTCGGTCAGGCCAAACTCAAACTTGGTGTCGGCAATGATCATGCCCTTGGTCAGGGCGATGGCGGCGGCCTCCTGGTACAGGCGGATGGAGATGTCGCGGATGCGCGCCGCCAGCTCCGGGCCAATGAGTTCGACCGTGCGCTCAAACGTGATGTTTTCGTCGTGCTCGCCCGCTTCGGCCTTGGCCGCGGGGGTGTAGATGGGCTGGGGCAGTTGGGCCGCGTTGGTCAGGCCGGCGGGCAGGGGCACGCCGCAGACCGATTGCGTTTGCTGGTATTCCTTCCAGCCGCTGCCGGCGAGGTAGCCGCGCACCACGGCCTCGACCATGATGGGTTTCAAGCGGCGCACCAGCATGGAGCGGCCCTGCACCTGCGGCACTTCGGCGGCGCTGACCACGCTCTCGGGCGCATCGCCCGTCAAGTGATTGGGCACGATATGGCCGAGCTTGTCGAACCAGAACAGCGCCATTTGCGTCAGCAGCGCGCCCTTGCCGGGGATGGGCTCGCCCATGATGACGTCAAAGGCCGAGAGGCGGTCGCTGGCGACCATCAGGATGCGATCCTCGCCCACGGCGTAGTTGTCGCGCACCTTGCCGCGTGCGAGCAGCGGCAGCGCGGTGAGGGCGGAGGTGTGCAGGGCGGTGGGAGACTGGGTCATGGCGGGGGAAGAAGTTGCTGCAAGCGGCGCAGGGCCGTGGCCCCGATTTTAGGTCGCCCGCCCCCAAAGCCAATCGATTGTGCCCGGCTTTCATGAAGGTGACATCTGCGCCGGCATAACCCAGCGCGCTTTGCCAGTATCGGTTTGCCTTTGCCGGGGGCGGGGCGCATAGTGGGGCCAGCGTTTCACAGGCGCTGGCGCCGGGTTCCACGGCTGCCAGCATGTGTTTCACCGACAGCCACAGGAGGCTTATTCATGAATCTGACGATCAGCGGTCACCACCTCGAAGTCACCCCCGCCCTGCGCGAATACGTCATGGCCAAGCTCGATCGCATCACGCGCCACTTCGACCAGGTGGTGGACGTGAAGGTACTGTTGTCCGTGGAGAAACAAAAGGAGAAGGAAAAGCGCCAGCGCGCCGAATGCAACGTGCGCGTCAAGGGCAGCGACTTGTTTGCCGAGAGCGCGCACTTCGATCTGTACGCCGCCGTCGATGAGTTGATGGACAAGCTCGACCGCATCGTCGTGCGCCACAAGAACAAGCTGCAGGATCACCAGGCCGACGCCTTGAAGCGCGCCTACGCCTGAGCTGCTGGGCCCGTCCCCGAGCCGCCTTGCCGGGCGGCTTTTTTGCGGCCCAAAGAAAACCCGTAGGGGTTTCTCCGCTGGCGCGATCGCATTACACTCTTTGCGCGGCGCAACAAAGGGTTACGCCACCGTGCCAGGGCTGCGTGGGGCATTGGTCGCGTCGCCACCTTCCGCCTGCATAATCACCGACACCACTATGAACCGTCTTGCCTCCATTTTGCCGACCGCTCAGGTTCTCGTGCGCGTCGATGCCACCAGTAAAAAGCGTGCCTTCGAGGAGGCGGGCCTGTTGTTCGAGGGCCTGCACGGGCTCTCGCGCGCCCTCATCACCGACAGCCTGTTCGCGCGCGAACGCCTGGGCTCGACCGGCCTGGGCCACGGCGTGGCGATTCCGCACGGACGCATCAAGGGCCTGAAGTCGCCCATGGCGGCGCTGTTCCAGCTGGCACAGCCGATTGGTTTTGACGCCCCCGACGAGCAGCCGGTGAGCCTGTTGATTTTTCTCCTCGTGCCCGAAGCCGCGACGCAAAAGCACCTGGAAATCCTGTCGGAAATTGCCGAGCTGCTCAGCGATGGCCCGCTGCGCGAGCGCATCAAGGCTTGCCAGGATGCGGCCGAGCTGCATGGCCTGATTGCCGACTGGCAATCGACCCAGACCGTCGTCTAGACGCACCCATTCCCCCAGAGAAAGCGGCCCGCACAGTGAAACCCAACGCCGTCAGCGCCGACGTCCTGTTTGAAACCTTCCGCAGCGACCTGCGCTGGCAATGGGTGGCCGGCCTGGGCGCGAGCGAGCGCCGCTTTGACGAAGAGGCGGTGCGCAGCGCCCGCTCGGGCTCGGACCTGGTGGGGCACCTGAACTACATCCACCCCTACCGGGTGCAAATCATTGGCGAGCGCGAGATCGCCTACCTCGGCAACGCCACGCCCGAGGATCGCCAGCGCCGCATTGCCCGCATCGTCACGCTCGAGCCGCCGGCGCTGGTGCTGGCCGACGGCCAGCACGCCCCGGACGAGCTGGTGTCGATGTGCGAGCGCGCGCAGATTCCGCTGTTTGCGACGCAGGAGTCCTCGGCCTTCGTCATCGACGTGCTGCGCACCTATCTGTCCAAGCACTTTGCCGACCGCAGCACCATGCACGGCGTGTTCATGGACATTCTCGGCCTGGGCGTGCTCATCACCGGCGAATCGGGCCTGGGCAAGAGTGAGCTGGGGCTCGAACTGATCTCGCGTGGCAACGGCCTGGTGGCCGACGATGCGGTCGATCTGTACCGCATCAACCAGAACACCATCGAGGGCAAATGCCCGGAGCTGCTGCAAAACCTGCTCGAGGTGCGCGGCATCGGCCTGCTCGACATCCGCGCCATCTTTGGCGAATCGGCCGTGCGCCGGCGGATGCGCCTCAAACTCATCGTGCACCTGGTGCGCAAAGAGACGCTCGAGCGCGAGTACGAACGCCTGCCCTACGAGCCGTTGACGCAGGACGTGCTGGGCGTGCCGGTGCTCAAGGTCGTGATCCAGGTGGTGGCCGGGCGCAACATCGCCGTGCTGGTGGAGGCGGCAGTGCGCAACACCATCTTGCAGCTGCGCGGCATCGACACCTACCAGGAGTTCGTCGAACGCCACCGCCGGGCGATGGAGGGCGGCGGCTGAGCGCCTATTTTTTGGCGCAAGCCGCGCACTGGCCGTAGAGCGCCATGGCGTGGTCGTGCACCACCCAACCCTTGGCTTGGGCGATGGCCTGCTGGCGTTTTTCGATCTCGGGGTCGTAGAACTCTTCGACCTTGCCGCAGGCGGTGCAGATGAAGTGGTCGTGGTGCTGGCCCTCGTTGAGCTCGTACACCGCCTTTCCGCTCTCGAAGTTGCTGCGCAGCAAGATGCCGGCCTGCTCGAACTGCGTGAGCACGCGGTACACCGTGGCCAGGCCGATGTCCGAGCGCTCTTCGAGCAGGACGCGGAACACGTCTTCTGCCGTCATGTGG
>JAJTBK010000276.1 GCA_021286965.1 Comamonadaceae bacterium
CACATCTGCAGCAACGAAACCATCCACGGCATCGAATTCCACGAGCTGCCCGACCTCAAGGCCCTGGGCTCGGATGCGCCGCTGGTGATCGATTTCTCCTCGCACGTGGCCTCGCGCCCGGTCGATTGGAGCCGCGTCGGCCTGGCCTTTGCCGGGGCGCAGAAAAACCTCGGCCCCGCCGGCCTGACCATCGTCATCGTGCGCCAGGATCTGCTCGGACAGGCCCTGCCGATCTGCCCCAGCGCCTTCGACTACCAAACCGTGGCCGAGAACCAGTCGATGTTCAACACCCCACCGACCTGGGGCATCTACATGGCCGGACTGACGTTTGACTGGCTGAAAAACCAGCGCGAGGGCGACTTGTCCGGCCTCGCCGCCATCGAGGCGCGCAACAGCGCCAAGGCGCAGCTGCTGTACGACTGCATCGACCAATCGAGTTTTTACGTCAACAAGGTGGCGGCCCACTGCCGCTCGCGCATGAACGTGCCCTTCTTCCTGGCCGACGAATCGCGCAACGACGCCTTCCTCGCCGGCGCCAAGGCGCGCGGCCTGCTGCAGCTCAAGGGCCACAAGTCCGTCGGCGGTATGCGCGCAAGCATCTACAACGCCATGCCCATCGCGGGCGTGCAGGCGCTGGTGGACTACCTGCAAGAATTCGAACGCAGCCACGCCTGAGAGACCGAGACCCGCCCCCATGACCCAGCCCCAAGCCTCCCCCGATCTGGCCAGCCTGCGCGTGCAGATCGACAACATCGACCAGCAGCTGCTCACGCTCTTGAACCAACGCGCCCTGGTGGCCGAGCGCGTGGGCGAGGTCAAAAAACGCGAAGGCACGCCCTTCTTTCGCCCCGACCGCGTGGCGCAGGTAATCGAGAAAATCACCGCCGCCAACCCCGGCCCCCTGAAAAGCGCGCATGTGGCCGCCGTCTGGCGCGAGATCATGTCCGCCTGCCTGGCGCTCGAATCGCCGCAGCGCGTGGCCGTGCTCGGGCCCGAGGGCACGTTCTGCGAGGCCGCCGCCATTGAATACTTCGGCGGCGCCGCCGACCTGATGTACTGCAACAGCTTCGACGAGGTGTTCCACGCCACGGCGGCGGGCAGCGCGCAGTACGGCGTGGTGGGCGTGGAGAACTCCAACGAGGGCGTGGTCACGCGCTCGCTCGACATGTTTTTGCACACCCCCTGCCACGTGGTGGGTGAAGTCAGCCTGCTGGTGCGCCACAACCTGCTGCGCCAGGTGAACAGCGCCGAGGACATCGAGGCCGTGCTGGCGCACCCGCAGGCGCTGGCGCAGTGCCAGAGCTGGCTCTCCAAGCACCTGCCGCACGCCGAGCGCCGCCCGGTGTCGAGCAACGCCGAGGGCGCGCGCCTGGCCGCCACCAACCCCGCCTGGGCCGGCATTGCCAGCGAGCGCGCGGCGCAGCAGTATGGCCTGCACGTGGTGGCCCACGCCATCCAGGACGAGGCCTACAACCGCACGCGCTTTGCCGTCATCTGCCTGCCGCACACGCTGGCCACGGCCGCGCCCTCGGGGCATGACTGCACCAGCCTCATCATCTCCGTGCCCAACCGCCCCGGCGCCGTGCACGACCTGCTGGTGCCCCTGAAGGAAAACGGCGTCTCCATGACGCGCTTCGAGTCGCGCCCGGCGCGCACCGGGCAGTGGGAGTACTACTTCTACATCGACATCAGCGGCCACCCGGCCGAGCCGCATGTGGCCAAGGCGCTGGCGGAATTGCAGCGCCTGAGTGCCTTCTACAAGGTACTGGGCACCTACCCCGTCGCCGCCTAAGGAACCGCCATGTTTGAACAACTCGGACTCATAGGCTGCGGCCTGATGGGCGGCTCGTTCGCCCTGGCACTCAAAAAAGCCGGCCTGGTCAAACGCGTCGTCGGTTACAGCAAGTCGCCGTCCACCACCGACCGCGCGCGCCAGATGGGCGTCATCGACGTCGAGGCGCCCTCGGCCCTGCTGGCCGTCGCCGGCGCTGACATCGTGCTCGTCGCCGTGCCCGTGGCGGCGACCGAGGCCACGCTCAAGTCCATCCGCCATCTGGTGACGCCGCAAATGCTGGTGATGGACGTGGGCTCGACCAAGGCCGACGTGGTACAGGCAGCCCACCGCGCGCTGCAAAGCCAGATCGGCTCCTTCGTGCCCGCACACCCCATCACCGGGCGCGAGGTCTCGGGCGTGGAGCACGCCGAGGCCGGGCTCTATGAAGGCCGCCAGGTCATCCTCACCCCGACCGAACGCACCCTGACGGCGCACCTGCGCCGCGCCGAAGAGCTCTGGGCCGCCCTGGGCAGCCGCGTCACCAGCATGGCGCCCGAAGCGCACGACGCCGTCTTTGCCGCCGTCAGCCACCTGCCGCACCTGCTGGCCTTTGCCATGGTGCACAGCGTCATCCAGCAAGAGCACAGCGACCAGTTCCTCTCCCTGGCCGGCCCGGGGTTTCGGGATTTCACGCGCATCGCCGCCAGCGACCCCAAGATGTGGCGCGACGTGCTGCGCGCCAACCGCGACGAAATCCTGGCCCAATCGCGACACTTCCAGCAATCGCTGCAAGCCTTCGAGCACGCCATGCAAGCCCGCAGCGACCAGCCGCTGGAAGACATGCTGACCCTGGCGAGCGAAACCCGCGCCCACTGGCGCATGGGCGCCCAACGCAAAGGCCAAGCCTGAAGCCATGTACCGCACTGCTTTTCTCGACCTCCCCCCCCTGCAAGGCGCCGCCGGCTGCGTGCAGCTGCCCGGCTCCAAGAGCATCTCCAACCGCGTGCTGCTGCTGGCCGCCCTGAGCCATGGCCGCACCACGGTGCGCGACCTGCTGGCCAGCGACGACACCCGCGTCATGCTCGACGCGCTGCGCCACATCGGCTGCACCGTGGAAGAAGAGAGCGCCAGCACGGTGCACATCACCGGCCTGGGCACGCGCGCGCCGCAGTCACCGGCCAAGCTCTTTTTGGGCAACGCGGGGACTGCCATGCGCCCGCTCACGGCAGCGCTGGCGCTGCTGGGCGGTGAGTTTGAGCTCTCGGGCATCGCCCGTATGCACGAGCGCCCGATTGGCGATCTGGTCGATGCCCTGCGCCAGCTCGGCTGCCGCATCAGCTACCAGGGCAACGAGGGCTTTCCGCCACTGCGGATCGAACATGGCGCCGGCCTGCCGGCGTTACGGCTGGACGCCCCCATCCAGGTGCGCGGCGACGTCTCCAGCCAGTTTCTCACCGCCCTGCTCATGGCGCTGCCGCTGGCGGCGCAGCAGCAGGACGTGGTCATCGAGGTCGTGGGCGAACTCATCTCCAAGCCCTACATCCACATCACCCTGGAACTGCTGGCGCGCTTTGGCATCGCCGTGCGCCGCGACGGCTGGCAGCGCTTTACCATTCCCGCCGGCAGCCGCTACCAGTCACCGGGCGAAATCCACGTCGAGGCCGACGCCTCTTCTGCTAGCTATTTCATAGCACTTGGCGCAATTACATCTAGCGCTAGCGGCCAAAAAGGGATCAAAATTCAAGGTGTGGGCCTAGATTCGATCCAGGGCGACATCCGCTTTGTCGAAGCGGCCCGGGCCATGGGCGCCGTGGTCACCGGCGGCCCCAACTGGCTGCAGATCGAACGCGGC